>DASRZP010000032.1 GCA_035686305.1 Thermodesulfovibrionales bacterium
CTCGGGGTCTACCACAACCGCCACGTCCCCGAAGTTCTTCGCAGCCGCCCTGAGCATTGTCGGTCCTCCGATGTCAATGTTCTCGATAGCCTCTTCAAAGGTCACGTTTGGTTTCGAAATCGTTTCTTCGAAGGGATAGAGATTCACAACCACCATATCGATCGTACCGATCCCGAACTTCTTGATGTCCTCCATATCCCTTGGGTTACTCCTCCTCGACAAAAGTCCGCCGTGGATCTTCGGGTGGAGCGTCTTCAGCCTGCCGTCGAGCATCTCGGGGAATCCCGTGTAGTCAGAGACTTCGGTCACCGGAATACCCGCCTCACGCAGGGTCTTCGCGGTCCCTCCTGTCGACAAAATCTCGATCCCCCTCGCCGACAATGCCTGCGCAAAATCAACGACACCTCGCTTGTTCGAGACACTTATGAGCACCCTCTTGATCATCCTCTTCCTCCTCTATCTTTTTCGCTTATTACAGCTTGACTCTCTCAGAGCGATATCTAAAGGATACCCTTTTCCTTGAGACTCACATATTTCCCGTCACCAATGATCACATGGTCAAGGACTGCTATGCCGATGATGTCGCCAGCGCTCTTCAATCTTTCGGTAACGGCGATATCATCACGGCTCGGCGCAGGGTCGCCGCTCGGATGATTATGGGCAAAGATGACCGAGGCCGCGGACTCCCTGATCGCCTCCCTGAAGGCCTCCCGCGGATGGATGAGGGAGTTCGTGAGCGTTCCTTCCGACACCCTGACCTCCCGGATGAACCGGTTCTTTGCGTCAAGGAGCACAGAGAGAAAGACCTCTTTCTTGTGGTTTTTGAGCCGGGGCGCAAAATAGGAATAGACCGAAAGGCTCGACGAAAAGAGTGGATTGTCTTCGGACGATTCACCCATGATCCTCTTCCCCAACTCAAATGCAGCCTTCAACTGGGCTATCTTGGCAGTACCCAGTCCCTTGATCTCAGACAGGTCCTTGATTGAAGACCTGTCGATATTCCCCAGGCCCCTAAAGGTGTCGAGGAGTCCCATTGCCAGATTCAGGACGCCTCTGCCCCTTCCGCCGGTCCCGAGGATTATCGCAAGGAGCTGGGCGTCAGAAAGGCTCTCAGCACCGAATTTCATGAGTCTCTCCCTCGGCCGCTCATTCTCAGGCCATTCCTTAACCTTTGGGTCAGACATTATGGATGAGAAATTTCACAATTCATTTCACCCTTGAACCCTGATTCACGTCTCTTTCAGGAGTGAGGATCGAGCAGGTCCCGTCCTCATCGGTAGCGGCAAGGAGCATACCCTGGGATTCCACTCCCATAAGCTTTGCCGGCTTAAGATTTGCGACAACGACAATCTTCTTTCCGACAAGATCTTCAGGGCTGTAAGACTTTCCTATCCCTGCCACGATCTGTCTCTCTTCGCCGGTGTCTACTCTCAGCCTTATCAGTTTATTCGACTTCTCGACTCGCTCGGCGCCGATCACTTTGCCGATCTTCAGTTCGACCCTTGCAAAATCCTCTATCCCTATCAACCCGATCACCCCTTGTTCGCTCACCTGATCTTTCTCCTTTTGCTTCTGAACTTTCTCTTCTTTCTTTTCGATCCGGGGAAAGAGTTGATCGCCTTTGGAGGTCTTGTTGCCACTCACGGTTATTTCTCCCCACTCCGGCAAAGCATTCATTTTCGTGATGTCGGTCTTTATTCCCAGTTGCTTCCAGATTTTCCCTGCCGTCGACGGCATAAAGGGATAAACATTTACAGCCACAAGACTAAGGGCCTCGGCAAGGGTGTAAAGGGTATTGAGAATTACCTCCTTATCGTCTTCCCGCCACGGCGCCGAATAATCAATGTATTTATTGAGATCATGGATAATCGCCCAAAGATAGCCGAGGGCTTCACTGAACCTCAGCTGACGCAAAAAGTCGGAAAAGGCTCTCACTGCGGTTTCGGCGAACCGTCCCTGAATCCTCTTCTCGAAAAACCTCTCTTCTGCGCTCTCCCGGTCCTTGCTGTTCATCGGCAAAGGGACTTCGCCGCCATTAAACTTCTCGATCATTGTGAGAGAACGGCTCAGGAGATTCCCGAGGTCGTTTGCAAGGTCCGTATTGATCCTGTTGACAAGGGCCTCCTCTGAGAAATCGCCGTCAAGGCCAAAGGGCACTTCCCTGAATAGGAAATATCTGAATGCATCGACTCCGTATTTATCGACCATCGCCTGAGGGTCTACAACATTGCCGAGAGACTTTGACATCTTCTTCCCCTCCACAGTCCACCAGCCGTGGGCAAAGATATTTTTGGGCAGAGGGAGGTCAAGGGCCATGAGCATGGTGGACCAGTAAACAGCGTGGGTTGTGAGGATGTCCTTTCCGACGAGGTGGTGGGAAGCCGGCCACCACCCCCCCCTCTCCTCCCCTTGGCAAGGGGGGGACGCAGGGGGGGTGGTCTTGTCAGAACCCGGCGAGAGATACCGTGTTGCGGAAAAGTAATTCACCAGTGCATCAAACCAGACATACGTCACGAAACCCTCGTCAAAGGGGAGGGGGATGCCCCAGGAGAGCCTCTGCTTCGGCCTCGAAATACAGAGATCTCCGAGTTTGTTGTTCCTCAGAAAACCGAGGACTTCATTCCTTCGGGTTTCGGGAAGGATATAGAAGGGGTTGTTTTCTAAAAGGGTGATGAGTCTCTCCTGGTATTTCGACATGAGGAAAAAATAGTTATCTTCGTGTATCTCCTCGACGGGTCTTCCACAATCGGGACAGTTGCCGCCGACGAGTTCCTTCTCTGTCCAGAACCTCTCATCAGGGGTGCAGTACCAGCCTGCATAGGTCCTCTTTTCTATTTCACCCCGGTCCCAGAGCATCTGCATGAGTCCCTGAACAGTCTTGATATGCTCCCCATCGGTGGTCCGAATAAACGCGTCATTCGATATGTCCAATATCTTCCAGAGGCCCTTGAAGTTCTCGACCATGCGATCGGCGTGTTCTTTGGGACTGCGCCTCCTTTCGGCTGCGGCCTTTTCGACCTTCTGGCCGTGCTCATCAGTACCCGTCAGAAAAAAGACCTCCTTCCCAAGAAGCCTGTTCCACCTTGCCAGGATATCGGCAGCAATCGTCGTATACGCATGCCCTATGTGAGGGATATCATTCACATAGTAGATGGGTGTCGTCACGTAAAACTTATCACTCATCTCCGGGCCTTTCTCTCATGCCGCCTCCGTCTGCGATGCCTTCTCCCAGGACCATCTTTCTGAGCCGCTACCGCTGCGGGTTTGTCGTGCTCCATCTCTTCCCTGCCGGACCGTTCCGCTTCACCATGCCCTGCGCTTTCAGAGGGTTTCGGTGACGGCTCCTCCCGAGCACCCCTCTGTCCCGCTGCTTCAGGCGCAGGAGGACGATGTGATCTGCGGTGTCGTGAGTGTCTTCTGCCCTGTTCCTTGGGAGTCGCGGCAATGTCTCCCTTCGCCGGCAAAGAAGGTTCTTCAACAATAACGGACTCGGCGCCTTCATCCTCGTTCACCGTCGTTGTCAGTTCTTCTTCCCGGCAGGCATCTTCGGCCTTTTCACCCTCGGAATATTCATAACCAAGGCAGCACATGAGCCTTCCGCAAACGCCTGAGAGTTTATTTGCATTCAGGACCAGTTCCTGACTCTTGGCCATCCGTATGGATATTGGTTCAAAGGATGTGAGGAAGGTCTTGCAGCACAACTCCCTTCCGCATATCCCGAGCCCGCCGACAATCTTTGACGCATCCCTCACGCCAACCTGCCTCATCTCAATACGCGTCTTGAACCTTGCAGCCAGGTCTTTGACAAGTTCCCTGAAGTCTATCCTCCCGTCGGCAGTGAAATAGAAGACAAATCGCTTTCTGTCGAGCGTGACTTCCGTCGAGATCAACTTCATCGGGAGACCCCGTGCCATAATTCTCTCGATGCAGTACGCCATGGCCTCCTCAGCCACGCGCTTATTTTCCGATTTTTGTTTCAGGTCATCTTCTGTCGCCTTCCTGAGGACCTTCTTCAACTCCTTTGTCCCTTCAGCAAGGGCACGTCTTCCGACAACGACGCTGCCCATGCTCAGACCGAGTTCGGACTCCACGACGACGACGTCTCCCTTTGCAACTTCAAGGCCGTTAACCTCAAAGTCATAGATCTTGCCGCAGTTCTTAAACCTTATCCCAATAACGTCAGGCATGTAAACTCCTCTTCGTAACGCGCCACGAGTAATGTATAACGGGTCTTTCCGACAGATCACCCATCAGGCACGACCCATGACGGCTCTGATGATCGAGGCTGTATAATTCCAGGTGATCGACTTGTTCAGATTAAAATCGAGCCTCCCCCTCAGCCGATTTATCTTCGTATACGACTCCATGAGAGAAATGAGGTCTCCTGATCTGCTCATCTGTGAAAGGTCGTCTCTCATATCATCGTGAATAAAGATCCCTTCACTCCCCATCACGTTCATGATCGCCAGGTCCCTCATCCACGCGATCACGAGATCGAACCATTGCTCCATCTCGTCCCTGTCAGTCCAGATCTCATTATTCCCTTCGATCATATTCTGAAGGAGTTGAAGGAAACGCGTGCGTTCATTCAGGAGGTCGGAAGAGAGCGCACGTCCCGGTCTTCCCATGGAAAGTCTGACGACCGTAGAAAGAAGACGGTCGGTGATCTCCAGTCCCATTCCTTCTCCGCCGCCGGCAGCCTGTTGTTTCCCGGTGACCGATTTTATGACGCCTGCACAAGCTTCCGTGGGAAGAGGTGTAAACTTGACGTTCGAGCAGCGTGACCTGATAGTCTCAGGCATCCTGCCGGGATTCGACGCGATCAGAATAAGAAGACTGTCCTCCGGAGGTTCCTCAAGTGTTTTGAGAAAGGCGTTGGCAGCGGACTGGTTCATAGTGTCGGCATCATCGATAATCACAACCTTCTTCTTCCCTTCATAGGGTTTAAAGGAGAGCGCGTCTTCCACACTCCTTATCTCGTCGACTCTTATTTCTCCCTTTTCAGGGGCGACGATGACAAGATCGGGATAAGTTCCGGCGTCGATCTTCTTGCATGCACTGCAAACATCGCAGGCATCGACATCTTTGAGACTGCCTCCCTTAACGTTGGCAGGCGTCGCGAATAACCCTTCACTATTCTTCAGACAGTTTATCGCCTTTGCAAGATTAAGCGCCGTAAACCTCTTCCCTATTCCTGATTCCCCGTCAAAGAGATAGGCAGAGGGGATCCTGCCCCTTTCTAATGTCCCGAGCAGGATGCTGACTGCCCTGTCCTGACCTATAACGTCCCTAAGAGCCATAATAACCGGCAGATACTGCAACAAACCTCTTCATTTTTCAGGAAATCCCCTCCTTTTTTCTCTAAACGATTATAACCTTATGGGAAGCGAGTTGACAAGGGTTTGAGAGGAGAGGATATCGGTGCAAACCGCCCCATGGGAAGCTAAGAGCCTGTCTCTTTGACGAAATGTTATAGCTTCTTCCCGCTGAACTTCGAAAGCTCCTTCAGTCTCTTCACGACCCCGGCAAAGCCCTCGATATCAAGAGACTGGGGGCCGTCGCAGAGTGCCTTCTGAGGGTCGGGATGAACTTCAACCATGATACCGTCAGCGCCGCATGCCATCGCAGCAAAACAGAGCGGTGGAACATAATTCCTCACCCCTGTAGCGTGGGAAGGGTCTATGATTATCGGGAGATGGGAACGCTCATGGATGACGGGTACAGCGGAGATATCGAGAGTATTTCGAGTAGCATTTTCAAAGGTGCGAATCCCTCTCTCGCAGAGGATAACGTCGTTGCAACCTTCCGAGAGAACATACTCTGCAGACATGAGAAACTCCTGGATCGTCGTCGACATGCCCCTCTTCAGCACAATAGGTTTGCCGAACTTGCCGACCCTCCTGAGGAGGGAAAAATTCTGGACATTGCGCGCGCCTATCTGCAAAGCATCGGCATACTCACCTACCATCTCAACGTCCTCGGGGTTAATGACCTCGGTGACAAAGGGAAGTCCGGACTCCTTCCGCGCCTTGGCAAGCAGCTTGAGCCCTACCTCTTCGAGCCCTTGAAAGGCATAGGGGGAAGTCCTTGGTTTGAACGCTCCACCCCTGAGCATCTTCGCCCCTGCCTTCTTTACCTTGAGCGCGGTCTCGACGATCTGCTTTTCGGTCTCTACCGAACAGGGCCCGGCTATGACCCCAAAGTGCCCTCCACCAAAGAAGGCGCCATCAACGGCGACAACCGTCGGCTCTCTCCTGATCTCTCTGCTCGCAAGCTTGTACGGCTGGAGGATAGGAACAAGCTTCTCGACACAGGGTATGGCCTCAAGGGCCTCGAGCAAGTGCTTATCCCGGTCATCGCCTACCGCACCGATTACTGTCCTTTCTACACCAACAATGGCATGGGGAGTAAAGCCCTGCTCCTTGACCTTTTTCATGATCAGATCAACAGTCCTTTTCTTGCATCCTGGTTTCAGGACAATGATCATACGGTCTCCTTTCAAAGGGAAAAAGCCACAGAGGTCTTGCGGCCTGTGGCTTCATCATTTCTTTCACCTGCGCCGTTGCGAGCGGCAGCGCTCCCTCAAATGCGCGACAGAAGCGCACAATCACAGGAACGAATAAGGAAAGCGCCGACAAACCATACCTTACAATACACCTCTCCCCGGGCCTCTGTCAACGGGAAACGACCGGAAAGTCCCGATTTCTTTGTGTAGGAGATGGAAATGGTCATAAGGCACAGAGGTCTATGAGATCCTTACGACAATGGGAGGCAGATCGGGGAGAGTTTATGTATAATACGTATCAGATTTGAGATACGGAGTGGCAGTTGATCAGCAGGAAAAGTAAACGACAAGAAAGGAGGTGAACAACGAGATGAGGATACCTTTTGCAAGGCAGGTTTCCTGGTACCTGGTTGTTGCCATGTTTCTCATTGGGATAGCGCCGCGGCTGGATGGGACTATGATACCATCTTCAATCGTCGCTCCTTCCCCTTCTGAAAGGGCTGCTGATCTTGAGCAGATCCGGAAGGTGCTGGAGATGAAGATGGTGCGGGAGAGGCTCGCCCAGTTTGGTTACACCAGTGAAGAGATCAAGGCGAGAGTTGATTCCCTCAGCGACCATCAAATACACGAGATTGCCAAAGAGATCGATGACCTTCGCGTCGGGAAGGACGCCGGTGGCGTGATCTTCGCGATCATTATTATCGCCCTTGTCGTAATTGCCATCCTCTATTTTACGAAGCGTAGGATCGTTATACAGTAATGAGTAAGGGCAGTTCAGACGTGATGGGATTCGTCTTATCGGCCCATCACCCATTGCAGAAGTGAAGGCCTATGCAGAGAGCTTTGGTCGTCTTTTTGTTCCTCGGTGGCCTTATCTCAGGATGCGCCGCGACACACGGGATTACCGACGAGGATCACTACGGGCCAGTTCGGATGATAGGGAATGTTCCCTATTATCCTCAGGAGGAATATCAGTGCGGCCCCGCTTCTCTTGCAGGGTTGCTGAACTTCTGGGGCGTTCCCGACACCCCTCAGGATATCGCAAAGGCTATTTACAGCAGGTCAGCAAGGGGCACCCTGAATATCGATATGCTTCTCTACCCCCGCTCAAAGGGGCTTCGTGCATCCCACTATTCAGGCGGATTGGATGACCTCAGGAGCAAGATAGATTCCGGGTATCCCCTTATCGTCCTCGTGGACTATGGCTTTTCCGCCATGCAGGTAAACCATTTCATGGTGGTCATTGGTTACCGTGATCATGCGATAATCGTGAATTCAGGAAAGCTTCAGAAGAAAGTCATCCCCGTGGAGGAGTTCCTGAAGTCCTGGCGGAAGACAAACTGCTGGACGCTCTTCATAAAACGGAATGACTGAAACGCAAGGAATCAAGAGCGTGAGACGGAGGGTGATACGCTCATTTCCTTATGTGGCCCTGTGGGCACTGGTTGCTGCTTACGGTGCTTTTTTTGTCGGGTGCTCCCTTCCGAGAATCATCATCCTTGATGACCCCCTCAGTCCCGAGGAGCATATCAATCTCGGCGTGGCATATGAAAGAAGGGGCGAGTTCGAGAGTGCGATAAAGGAATATGAGGCCGCTGCAAAAAAGTTGCCCGTGGCATATCTCTATCTCGGGAATGTCTTTTTTCAGAAGAACGATTTGGGGAACGCGGAGAAGTGTTACCGCATTTCGATCGAAAAGGATCCCGGAAACGCTGACATTTACAACAACCTTGCCTGGCTGTACTATACAAAGAAGGAAAACCTCGACGAGGCCGAGGGTCTCGTCCTGAAAGCAATGGAACTTAATCCTGCGAACAAGGTCGACTATCAGGATACCCTTATGAAGATACGAGCGCTAAGAACCGTTCAGACTCCCCATCTCTGATCTTCTCCTTTCCATCTCTGGCTTTCCGTGAGCAGCTGGAACGGCATAGTATTTCAATCCAGTTCTTATGCCAGCAATTAATGAACGACGAATGACAATATCTCACTGAGTACTTTTCCAAAAGACTAAGAAAGAATGAAGAACTGAGGAAAGTGATCGAGTATTGAAATCGTTAATCCCCTTCAAACTCCGTAAGGGCGAAAACTTTATACCCTTTCTCTTTCAGTTTCCGGGACCCGCCGATGTCGGGAAGGTCGACGATGAAGGCCATCTCGGCAACGATGCCCCCCAATTTCTCGATGAGCGTCGCTGAAGCAAGCGCTGTCCCTCCGGTGGCAAGAAGATCATCGACGAGGAGCACCCTCATCCCTTTTCCGATGGCATCTCTATGTATCTCTATTCTGTCAGTGCCATATTCAAGCTCATACTCGTGGCTTATCTTTTCCGCAGGGAGTTTTCCTGCCTTCCTTATAGGGACAAAGCCTTTCCCCAGGGCATAGGAAAGCGCGCCGCCGATGATAAAGCCCCTCGATTCTATGCCCACGATCGTATCAAAGCTCAGATCTCCCCCGATATATCGCTGGGCAAAACTGTCAATCACGAGCCTGAAGCCCACAGGGTCCTTGAGGAGCGTGGTTATGTCCCGGAACATGATCCCTTTCTTCGGGTGATCCGGTATTGTCCTTATCTTCGATTTGATCGGCATCCTTTTCCCCCTCTTATCTGCATTCACACTCAGTACCGTTAATCCTCGACAGCGTTTTTAAAAGGAGCATCTTTACATTCTCGGCATTCTTCTTCATGATCGAGAGTATCATCTCCCAGGTAACAGACTCTTCCCCTTCCTTCCAGCAGTCATAGTCCGTTGACATGGCTATTGTCTGGTAGCAGATGCCAACCTCCCTCGCCAGGATAACCTCGGGGACCGTTGACATGTTGATCACGTCAGCGCCTAGTTTCCTGAACATAAATGATTCAGCTTTCGTCGAGAACCGTGGCCCTTCGATCGTAACGACGGTCCCCTTAGCGTGATACCTCAACTTTAGTTCCTTTGCAGAGGAAATGAGGAGCGAACGGAGATTCTTGCAGAAGGGTTCTGCCATTGGTGTATGGATCACCGTTTCGTCATGGAATGTGAGGGGCCTGTGCTTGGTGAAGTCTATGAACTGATCGGCAAAGACAAGGTCACCAGGTTTTATCTTGTCCCTCAGGGAGCCTACGGCTGTGGTGGCAAGGATGTGGGTGCATCCCTCCTTTTTCAGGGCATAGATATTCGCCCTGAAATTGACTCCTGTGGGATATATGGAATGATCCTTCCCGTGCCGGGCAAGGATAACGGTCTCCACGCCATCGATCTTCCCGACAGTGAGAGGGGAAGAGGGGCTGCCATAGGGGGTTTTCACTCTTCTTTCCTTCTGGTCTTTCATCAGTCGAGGATCGTCCATCCCGGAACCGCCAATAATACCGACCTTTATCGTCGACATGATCTCTCCTTGCCGAAAGGGATTCAGTAAGAAGATAAAAGAGAGGGCTCTTCAATGTCAAGGGAAAGACCGCGGCTGCCAAGAGATCTTGTGCCGAGAAGCGGATTCGGTCACCGATGAAGCAACTCTTGGTCAGTGGGAGATGCCGGGTCCCGCTGACAACTCCCTTGTTATAGCCGCAACCTTTCTTGGTTCCATGGCGGCCATGACCGCACCGGCCTTCTTACTCTTCATCATCCGCATGATTCTTACTGCGGTGTTCTCATCGAGGACGGAAATCCTGGCAGCTGCGTCTTCAGGAGGCATCGCCTCATAGACCTTGACCAGATGGGTGAGCTTTTCGTCCCTGGACTGGTCGATCTTCTTTACTGTGGACTCGAGCTGGGTCAGGAGTTTTGTGTATTTCTCTATCTTCTCCTCAACGTCCTTCTTTAAGGCGTTGATCCTCTCTTCCTCCTTCTTGAGTGCCTCCTCCTTTTCCCTGAGCTCCTTCTGTTTCTTTTCAACAAGCCTTACTACGTCGTCCTGTCCGTAACCAGGGCCCGAAAACAGAAAACAGGACATGGTGACGATGAGAAGAAGGAGGGCGATGATTCCTGTCTGAAAAGCGCAGCCCATCGATTCCTGATTGACTCTTTCAGTCATTTCCTCAGTTTCCTCGCGATATAATCGTAATCTGTCTCCTTCTGTTCGTTCAGACTCGTCTCTTTCACCATTGCCCGGAGCATCTTGTCATGGAGTATCTCGAAGAGCCTTTTTTGCTTATAGGCCTCGATCATAGCCTTCTGTTTTCTTTCAACCTCCGAAAGCTTCTGATCAACATGCTCCTTCTGCTCCTCCATCTGTTTGTTGAGATGAGCGTAGTAGGTATAAAAGATATCCATATCAGCGGGGCTCACCGCTCCTGATTCCTGCTTGGTCCTGAACTCATCAAGCACCTTCTCTGATACGCATCTTATCGAATCCAGTTTTATGTTCTCGGCATCCAGTTCGGCCCTGCTCTTCTTGGCCTCGATCTCGAGCTGTTCCTTTGTAAACCCCTTCAGTTCGAGGATCTTCGATATCCGTTCAAGGCTCATCCCCTCATCTCCTTTCCTTCAAAGAGGAAATAGAGACCCTGGAGACTATCGCCAAGGTCCCTCCTCTCGCTCATTCCCTGCCTCAGGTATCCCTTGAGGTCGTCGATCATTCTTATGGCATAATCGACCTTGGGGTTCGACCCCTCCTTGTATGCGCCGAGGCTGATCATGTCCTCAAACTTCTTGTAGATGGCGAGGGTTTCGACAAACTTTGATGCAAGCTCACGGTGCTTTGAGTCGGCAATGTCCGGCATCACCCTGCTAATGCTCTGCAGCACATCTATCGAGGGATAGTGGTTCTCCATGGCCAGTTCCCTGGACAGAACGATATGGCCGTCCAGGATCGCCCTTGCCGAATCTGCCACGGGTTCCGATAAGTCGTCGCCTTCCACAAGAACGGTGTAGATACCGGTAATGCTTCCGCTACCCTCGGAAGTACCCACTCTTTCAAGGAGCTTCGGGAGTAATGCAAAAACGGATGGGGTATACCCTTTGGCTGTGGGTGGCTCACCGATGGCCAGACCTATCTCCCGCTGGGCCTGGGCAACGCGGGTCAGCGAGTCCATGAGGAGCAGCACATCCTCTCCCTTGTCCCTGAAGAACTCGGCCAGGGCGGTGGCAGCGAGGGCAGCCCTCACCTTTGCAAGAGGCGGCTGCTCGGACGTAGCAACGACAACAACCGACCGTTCACTGCCCTCCCTGCCGAGGTCCTTCTCGATGAATTCCCTCACCTCTCTCCCCCTCTCACCGATGAGGGCAATAACGTTTACCGATGCCCCGGTATACCTCGCCATCATTCCGAGGAGCACACTCTTCCCCACCCCCGACCCGGCCATGATCCCGATTCTCTGCCCCTTACCACAGGTGAGAAGACCGTTAATCGCGCGGATGCCGAGGTCAATGGACTCGGAAATCCGCCGCCTTTTCAGGGGATGGGGCGTTGACGCAAGGAGCGGATAATCAACACCCTTCGTGGTCCCTTTCCCGTCGATAGGCTCGCCCCTGTCGTTCATCACCCTGCCCTTCATCGAAGAGGAGACCCTGATAGAGACCTTTTTGCCGATCGTGAGGACCCTGTTGCCGAGCCGTATGCCTCCGACCTCTCCCACAGCCATCAGGAGGGCCTTGCCGTCCCGAAAGCCGACAACCTCGGCGTCAAGGGAACCGGTATCAGTAAATATCCTGCATGATTCTCCGATGCTGGCCCTCACGCCTGTCGCCTTGATGATGATCCCCGTTATCTCAACGATTCTTCCATAGACCTTCATGGTCTCGGCCATCGAGGCAGCATCGAGATAGGGCGATAAGTCAATCGCTGGCAAGGCGGTCTCCCATATCTTTGATGAGATTCCTGATCTGCTCATCAATGTCCGTCACAACCTCCTCGACCGGACCCATCACCACGGTCCCATAACTCGGGACGGAAGGGTCAACATCAAAAACGACTTCCGGATGGATAGAGAGAAGGTCAGGTTTATATTTCATAAAAAGGTCATAGAGCGAGGGATTTATCTTTACCGTTATCTGTCCAGAGCGTTCGATACGTGAAAGAGCCTCTCTTGCCATCCCGACGATCTCTTCAGGCCGCGTTTCAATCTCTTTGAGGACGATCTTCCTTGCCAGACTAACAGCAAGCTCGATAACCTGGGTCTCCGTTTCTCTCATAACGCTCTCCTTCAGGGTTGTGAGGTCCACTAGTATCGCCTCCAGTCTTTCGAGCATGACCATCACCTTTTGCTCACCCATGACTAACCCGGCCCTTTCCCCAGTCTCAAATCCTTTTTCATAGGCCTCCCGCTCGATGGCCTCAGCAGAATTACGGATAGAGGGATTGAGCTGCCCCCTGACAGCCTTGTCGAGTGGCGGCATGTCAAAGGGGATGATCTCCTTCCCGCTCACGACCCGGCTCTTATTCAACAAGTTCTTCGCCGCCCCTTCCCGCAAGGATGAGTTTCCCTTCTGCTTCCAGTCTCCTCGCCACCTTGACGATATTCTGCTGCGCCTTCTCAACGTCGGAGACCCGGACAGGCCCCTTTGCCTGCATCTCTTCCTTCACGATCTGTGCAGCCCTCTGCGACATGTTCTTGAATATCTTTCCCTTCATTTCTTCAGTGGTCGTCTTGAGACCAAGGCAGAGGTCCTCTGTGCTTATCTCCTTCAGGATCATTTGGATTCCCCTGTCATCGATCTTGACGAGGTCGTCAAAGACGAACATCATCTGCCTGATCGAGTCAGCCAAGGCATCGTTCTGCTCCTCGATCCTTTCGAGAACCATCTGTTCCGTTGTCCTGTCTGAATGGTTAAGTATCTCGGCAATGACCTTTGAGCCCCCGAGTTTCTTCCCCTTGCCTTTGCTGATCTCCAGTTGCCCTTTGAGGACCTCATTCAGCTCTTCGAGGGCGCTTTCGGGTATTCTTTCCGTTGTCGCTATCCTCATCGCCACGTCAGCCTTCAGCTTTTCCGGTAGAGAAGCAAGGACCTCGGCCGCCTGAACAGGCTCAAGGAGGCAGATAATAAGGGCAATAGTCTGGGGATGCTCGGCCTGGATAAAATTTGACAGGGTTTTCGAATCAAGCCACTTCAGTGCGTCGAGGGGACTTTCCTTCGAAGCCATTTCGAGTATCTTCACAGCCCCGTCTTCTCCCAGCCCCCTAGAGAGAATGCTCTTGACGTAATCCTCTCCGCCCACGCGGACGTCTCCCCGCGACAGCATCTCAGAGACCTCTTTGAATATTTCATCGACGATGGCCCTGCTTACGGTCTGAAGCCTCGTCATATGCGTCGTTATCTTCCCGATGGCCCGCGAGTTAAGCCCCTTGAGGACCTCCGAGGCCGCTTCCTCTCCTATGGAGCTCAGGAATATGGCAGCCTTTTCATATCCGTTCAAGGCCATCACTTCTCCTCTATCCAGTTCTTGATAAGGTCAGCTGCCTCTTTTGGATTCTTCTTCGCCCATTCGATGAGGTTTGCACCCGCAGGCTTTCCTGCCAGTTCCAAAGCCTTCTCTATCTCTGCGACTGTCTGAGGCAACTGGACCGGGGCCCTCTGCATGACGGGGGAAGCCGTCAGCACCTTCATGAGGGGCCTGAAAACGAAGAGGAAGACCATGATGAGAGCCAGGAGGGGAACAAAATATTTTGCAGCCATCGACACATAAGCGATGATATCGGTCTTCGGTTCGGGCAACTCCTCCTGCTGGGGACCTTCGAAGGGCATATTCACTACCCTGACATCATCACCCCTGTCCGCGGTGAAACCGACTGCATTCTTAACCATATCTTCGAACTTCTTTATCTCCTCCTCGGGACGGGGGGCGTATTTCTTCTCTTTTGATCCCTGCTGGGCAGTGTAGACGCCGTCGACGAGAGCGATCACCGAGAGTCTCTTGACATCGCCCGATGCATTAACGACATGGCTCGTAACCTTGCTAATCTCATAATTGATCGTCTCGTTCTTCCTCTCCGACTGCGCCTGTGAAACGGCCGCTTGTGTTGCCGTCTTGCCGGGCAGGTTCGATGCTGTTCCCGGCACGCCTCCCGTGGTCCCGTTTGTTGTCTTCTCAGCGTTCCGCTGTTCGCTCCTTACCACCTGGCTCTCCGGATCAAAGCGCTCCTCGGTCTTTTCGATCTTTGTCAGGTCTATCGTTGCGGCGACTTTTGCCCTGACCTTACCCTTTCCCACGACAGGCTCAAGGATGCCCACGACTCTGTTTTCGAGTTCCTTCTCGAGGGTATGCTGATATTCGAGCTGTCCGCTCGTCATCCCCAATCCGTCATCAGCAGCAGTCAGCATCTCCCCTCTGCTGTCAACAACGGCCACGTCCTTCGGGTTCAGGCCTTCAACACTGCTCGACACAAGATGGACGATTCCCTGGACCTGGCTCTGGGAAAGCCTTCTCCCCTGTCTCAGCTTGATGAGCACCGACGCCTTCGGCCTGTCTTCATCCTTGGTGAAGAGTGATTTCTCAGGGACGGCAAGATGGACCCTGCACTGTTCAACTTCGGCCAGTGCACGGACCGTTCTCGATAGTTCACCCTGCAGGGCCCGTCGATAGTTCAGTTTCTGCACAAAATCGGTCATCGTAAAGCTCGTTTTATCAAAGACCTCGAAACCGATGCCGCCTCCCTGGGGAAGGCCCTGGCTTGCGAGTTGTAATCTCAGGTCATAGACCTTGTCCGCGGGCACCATGATACCCCCGGCAGAGACTCTGTAGGGGATCTTCTGCTCGTTTAGCTTCTGGATTATCGATCCAGAGTCTTCTTCTGTCAGGTTCGAGTAAAGGAGCTGATAGTCAGCCTTCTGCGACCACGTGAAGAGGAGGATGACCGCAGTGATTGTCAGGGCAACAACGACGAGAAGAATAATCTTCTTCGGCGTAGGCAGCGTCCTGAGCCGTTCACCGATATCAGCAATACCGGCCATCAGACCTGCATCCTCGTGATCTCTTCATAGGCGCTCAGTAGCCTATTCCTCACCTCGATCATCAACTGGAAAGACATGTCAGCCTTCTCCATGGCGATTATGGCCTGTGTTACGTCCCCCCCCGATGCCAGGTCCTTGACTGCCCGATCAGCGTCGTTCTGAACCTGGGAGATCTTCCCCATGGTCTCTTTCATGATCTCATCAAAGCCGCTCCCTGACTCCTTGCTCGTGCTCCTGGTCTGCGAAAGTTCCTGACCGGTCTTGAGTCCGCCAATCTTCATGTCAGACATCACACCCTCCCCAATTCCAGAGACTTCATAAACATGGACTTCGACATGTTGAATGCAGAGACCGACGCCTCATAGGCCCTGAAGGCCATCATCATGTTCGTCATCTCTTCGAGAATATTGATGTCAGGCATCGCCACATATCCCTCATTATCAGCGTCGGGGTGAGAAGGGTCGTAGACCTTTTTCGGAGGGGCATCGTCTATCGTGACATCGTCGACCCTGACACCGTACATTTTTCCAGGATCTGACTCTACCGTCATCGTCGCAAAGACCACGTCCCTTCTCTTGTAGGGTCCACCCTCATCGGTCCTTGTGGAATGGACGTTTGCCATGTTCGATGAAAGGACATTCATCCGTTGCCTCTGGGCGTCAAGGGCAGACGCACTGACCTTGAGAACATCAAAGGTATTCATTACTGCCTCCTCAAAGCGTTCTTGAACATCCCTATGCTCTTCGTAAGCATAGTGACCCCTGCCTGAAAGAGCATGGCGTTCTCCGTCATCTTCGCCACTTCCATGTCGAGTTCAACGTTATTCTTGTCGCCCCAGGACTCTCCTGCCTCTGTCTCCATCTCCGGAGACGATCCTGAACCGGCAGTCCGCTGGTGTCCCAGGGACGTTGTCTTGAGTTCCAGGGTCGCATCATCAAGGGCCTGATTGAATTTTACATCGAGGGCCTTGTAATTCGGCGTGTCAACATTTGCGATATTTGAGACAATAACGCCATGCCGTACCGTCGTGTAGCGTATGAGGTCTGTCAATATTTTGAATTCGTCGCCCATAACTCTCAATCTATATCAAGAAACATACCAACCGTCCGTTTCTAACAGAGAGGACGAGCAAAGGACGACGGGGGAATTTTGCTGACTCTTTTCCAACGTTCAAGCCTCTCAGCTTCACCGCTTCGATCGCTCCCGGTACTTTTTACCCAGTGGGAAATTTTTGCCCATATTCGTGGAGCTTGTTTCGTATTGTCCTTACGCTGACACCGAGTATCTTTGCAGCCTTCGTCTTATTTCCATCCACATCCTTCAGAGTCTGCATGATGAGTTCCTTTTCCATGTCTCGTATCTTCCCGTTCACCGCTGTCCTTGCAGCACTGCCGACATTGTCGAGCATGAGATCTCTTGCCTCGATGACCTCACCTGAACTCAGGAACACCGCCCTCTGTATGACATTCTCGAGTTCCCTGATATTCCCCCGCCAGTATCCGTTCATGAGGAGATCTATTGCCTCGTCTGAAAAGTTCTTTGGGTCCCTTCCGGCAAAGACAGAGAACTTTTCGACAAAATGGCTTGCAAGGAAGATGATGTCATCGGGTCTCTCCCGAAGCGGCGGCACCTTGATAGGAAAGACATTCAGCCGGTAGTAGAGGTCTTCTCTGAAGCGGCCTTCCATGCATTCATTGTAGAGATCCCTGTTCGTCGTGGCGATTACCCGCACGTCGACGGGTACAGTCTCCTTTCCTCCAACCCTGTCAATCTCCCTTTCCTGGAGAACCCTGAGGAGTTTCGCCTGGAGCATAATCGACATCTCGCCGATTTCGTCAAGAAGGAGGGTCCCTCCGTCTGCGAGCTCAAATCTCCCCTTTTTCCTGTCTGTCGCACCGGTAAAGGCGCCCTTTTCGTGCCCAAAGAGCTCAGATTCAAGGAGGTTGTCAGGGATGGCAGCGCAATTTACAGCAATAAATGGTTTTTCAGCCCTTCTGCTCATCCGGTGGATATACCGTGCCAGGAGTTCCTTTCCCGTTCCGCTCTCACCCTGAATCAGTACGGTAATATCACTGCCCGCAAGGTTCGCTGCAAGGACCACGATCTTTTGCATTTCGAGATTTGCCGTAAGGATACCCTTCTCATATCTGCTCCTCGCCATGATTGAATCGATGGCTTTCTCCAGGGTATCGAAGGAGAAGGGTTTCATGAGATAATCCGTTGCGCCTTCTTTCATGGTCTCTACCGCATTCTCTATGGTCCCAAAACCTGTAATAACAAGCACCGGAAGGTTCCCAATGCGGCGCCGAACCTCTTTCAGGAACTTGAGTCCGTCCATTTTCGGCATCTTCATATCGGTCACCACGAGGGAGAAACCCGCTTGCTGAAGCTTGGCAAGGGCGTCAGATGCGGCCTCGCAAACCGTCACACGGTGGCCGAGCCTCTGGATCGCTTCTCTCAGTGCGAGTCTCATCTGTGGATCATCATCAACGACCAGTATCGGTTTTACTTCCTCTGTCCTCATTCATCCTCCGGTGTCAAAAAAGGGCAATAATTTCGTCGCGCATCTGTTACATGCCTCATGAGACTCCTTTGTCGCCGGAACCCGATGGAGCCGGATCATCGGGGAACCAGAGGCTGAAGGTGCTTCCCTCTCCTTCCTCGCTCTTCACCTTGATATAGCCATTATGAGTCTGCATGATCTTGGACGCAATCGCAAGACCAAGCCCGGTACCCGCATCCTTTGTGCTGAAGAAGGGATCAAAAATCTTCTCCATATTCTCCTTCCCTATCCCCTCACCGGTATCGGCAACTTCAACGATGACAAAACCTTTCTCCCTTCTCATCGTCACCGCCATATTCCCGCTATCGTGCATAGCCTGAATAGCGTTTATAACAATATTCATAACCACCTGCTTCAGGAGTTCTCCGTCTCCTGATATCTCGCAATCAAAGACCGACTTCTCGATCCTCACCTTCCTCGATTCCATGAGAGGGATAAAGAGCTCTGTCGAATCCTCTACCACGCGATTCAGCCGAATCCTTCTCATCGCAGGCTTGTGGGGCCTTGCGAAGAAGAGCATGTTGGTGAGGATATTATTGAGATTACCGATCCCCGTCGAGATGCCCCGGGCAAGCTCTTTATGGCCGTTGTCCTTGAGTTCCTTCTCGAGCATGCTCGAGAACAATTCGATGCTGCAGAGCGGGTTCCTCACTTCATGGACAATCTTTGCCGCCATCTCCCCCATCGCAATGAGTCTCTGGTTTCTTTCGTGGTGCACCTCCAATTCCCTCAGCCTCGTAACATCCTTTATGAGAATCACGTTCCCTCTGAGAAATCCCTCGGAGTCCACGACAGGAGAATGGGAGAGGATAATGCTGTATTTTTTCCCGCCCGCAAAGAGATAGGTGTCAGAGCCATCTTCCCGTATTGAGAAATCGAGATCCTCGAATACCCTTCCTCCGATGTCGGCGAGCGTGACACCGAGAAGCTCCTCAGCCGACTTGTTAACCATTGTCACCCTGTTATCAGGGTTAATCACAATAATCGCCTCCTCGAGGTTGTAGAGGATTGCATTCAGGTAATCCTTGTTCTTTTCAGCATCGGCCAGGGCCTCATTCAGTTCTCTGTTCTTCTTTTCGAGCTCAGTGGTCAGGTGTCTGACCTTTTCCTGAAGGCCCCCATAGTAAGCCTCGAGGCTCTTTGAGGCCTTTGTAAAATTAAGGAATGCTTCATTGAGAAGTTCTACATCCATTCAGAACCCTCCGCCAGCCTTTTCTGTCAGATGCGCCTCTCTCGCGTTCGCCGCAGCGACCCTGCCGAATATGTCATTCCCCACCTGGATATTCCCCAAGGCCTCAAGGGACTCTTTCCCCTGAGTGAGGAGCGATATACGGTAGAAGGCCCATGCTGCGTCATCGGCAGGGACCCCTTTCTCTCCCGTCTGTTTCGCAACGGCCTCCCGGTAGTATTTCAGGGAATCGGCCCTTCTTCCCATCTCATAAAGGCTGTCGGCAAAAGCAATATAGGCCTTTGGCGGTCCACCGACTTTTGCAAGGGCCCGTTCATAGAAATCAAGGGTCTTTTTCATGTTCTTTGACGACCTCATCATCCCTGGGAGCAGGAGAAGATCCTCCTGCCGCAGCTCTTTGATCGCAACGAGCGAATCGAGGGCCCTTTGATAGTCTCCGCCCTGATAGTATATTTTTGCCCTAACCCGCAGGATGCCGTCATTGGTGTCCTTAACCCTTAAGGAGCCAATGGATCTTTCTGCGGCAGCAGTTTCTCCCAGGTCTGCGTAGTAGTCTGCGAGGAGAAGAGTGGCCTGGGCCTTTATATTCTTGGAACCATGCCTTTGCAGCCACAGGCAAAGGGAGATGAATTCCTTACCCGAGTTCCTCAACAGGCCTGCCATTTTCATGAGAGATTCTGCACGGGCTGGTTCCATAAGCCACTGTCCAACGGCGTGCCAGAGTTTCAGAAACCCTTCGGCATCCTTCTCCTTCACTCCAAGAAGAAGAGCTTCGCATTCGTCGAGGGCCCTTTGATCCGGGGAACGTCTGATTACAAGCTCTTTGAGCAGGGCAACGGCCTCGCTTAACTTGCCATCACGCCTATAGAGGGTTGCCAGCATGAGAAGGGCGGTGTCATAGTCCTTTCCGTACGGATACTTCTGTTTTATCTCAAAGAGCCGTGCCCTTGCGTCTTCCTCTTTCCCTGTCTTCACGAGGAGATCAGCAAGGGAGAGGAGCACCTTGCGTCTGAGGACCCGGTCCTGGGACTGGAGGGCAGAATTGAAGAACCCGATGGCATAATCAAATCGTGCTTCTTCCACCGCGATAAGTCCGAGAGAGAGATCTGCCCGATACTTGAAGGGTGGGACCTTAAGTGCAGTGAGATAGGCCTTTGCATCTTGCAGCCTACCCAAGAGCCTGAAGTTCTCTCCGATGTTATACCGCGTTTCATTCGATAAGATGGAACATTCCCTGCTCTTGCCGATCAGGGAGACGTAGAGATCGTGTGCTTCATCAATCTTACCCATTGATTGAAGGGCATTAGCCTTTCCGAACCGTGCCTGACAGGTGTCGCCTGACTTCTCATAATGCCCGAGGGCCTCATTGAAGAGGCCGCTCCCGTAAAGGGATTCTGCGAGACCGAAATGTGCCCGTTCGCGAAAGGGAGAGTCGGGAAAGTTCTTCAGGAACAGCATGAAATTCGTGGCCGCTTCGGAATCATACTTCATCCGCTGATAAGCCTCAGCCATATCAAGAAGGGCAAGCTCCTTCATCTCACTTCTGGGGGCGTAAAGATAGGCCAGCCGCAGGTGTTCTATCGAAGAATACGTCTTCTTTGCAAGATCAAGGGCCTTTGCATAGGTGTAGTGGTATAGGGGAAGCTCTCGGGCAGTCGGCGTGTAAGCTGAGAGCATCCCGACGGCTTCAGCAGACTTCTTTGCCGCAACATATTCCCTTGCCCTCTCGAGCGCTTGAGGTTGAACCGTTGTATTACCGGCTTCGATCCCGGCAGGAACCAGCAGCAGGATGGCCCAAAGGAGCAGTCTCATGGCCCAGAAAAAGCAACAACTGTGCCTAAGTAAAACGTATTGTATTTTAAGGATTATCGGGGAACGGCATATGTCAGATACCTGACATATGATCGTGGTTGGCGGTTTCTCGCTTAGCTCTTCCGCAACTCTATTCCCATCTTCTTGATCTTCTCGATCAGGGTCGTCCTGTTCAGTCCGAGGAGGGTAGCAGCCTTGCTTCTTACCCCACCGGTCTTTTCAAGGGCCCTGAGGATCAGATCCTTCTCCATGTTGCCGACCACTGAATTGAGATCAATCCCGTATTCAGGAATGTCGATAGCGCCTGAAGGTTGCCGATCGCGGTCATGTGCGTCATCCTTTTTCGGGAGCGCCTCATGGAACTTTTCGGGCAGGTCCGAGACCTGCACGACATCATCGCTAACAAGGATCATCAGCCTCTCAACGAGGTTTTCCAACTCGCGTATGTTTCCCGGCCACCGGTATCGAAGAAGACAATCCATGACTTCCCTGGGGAAGATGAGCCGATCCCTGTTCCGCCTCTTTGAGAATTCAGTCACAAAATAATCCAGGAGAAGGGGGATGTCGTCAAGGCGCTTCCGAAGAGGAGGAAGGTGGAGGGGGATCACATTGAGTCGGTAATAGAGGTCTTCCCTGAAAAGACCGTCTTTTGTCGCTTTTTCGAGATCCTTGTTCGTCGCAGCAAGAATCCTGACATCCACCTTGATCGTCTTGACCCCGCCAACTCTCTCGAACTCCCTCTCCTGGAGGACCCTCAGCAATTTGACCTGCAATCCCGGATCCAGCTCGCCGATCTCATCAAGGAAAAGAGTCCCGTTATGGGCGAGTTCAAACCTGCCGATCCTTGTATTGACGGCTCCAGTAAAGGCGCCCTTTTCGTGGCCAAAGAGCTCGGACTCGAGGAGGTCCTTGGGAATTGCCGCGCAATTCAATGGCACAAAGGGTCCCTGAGAGCGGGAACTGTTATAATGAATCGTCTTGGCAATGAGTTCCTTCCCTGTGCCGCTCTCACCGGTGATCATAACGGTGCTGTCCGTGTCGGCTATCTTTTCGATCATTTCATATACCCTCTGCATATGGGGTGAATCGCCGATGATACCAGTGAAGTTATACTTCTTCTTGAGCTGCATCTTCAGCATCTGGTTTTCCTTCTGGAGTCTCGAAACACCGAGGGCTCTGTCGATAATCAAGAGCAACTCATCAAGGACAAAGGGCTTGCTGATATAGTCAAAGGCGCCTACCTTCATTGCCTCAACAGCGTTCTGGACGGTTCCAAAACCGGTAATCATGATAACAGGGACATTTACTCCCAGCTCGCAGACTTCTCTCAGGACATCCATTCCGCTCATGCCGGGCATAACGAGATCAGTCAGCAGAAGATCAAATCTCTCCTCCTTGATCAGATCGATGCCACGCGTTCCGTCGCTTATCATGGTGACATCGAACCCTTTTGAAGTGAGAAAGGAATGGAGGACATCTCTGACGGTCTCGTCGTCGTCGATGACAAGGATTTTATACATGCATCATTTTATATAATTTAGACTCAAACGTCAACAGATTGACAATAAAGAGCGGTGCAAAGGGAGGCTGCAAAAAAGAGACCCTCCCTGAAGGGAGGATCTCACAGGCGAAGAGAGGCGTGGAGCCTCTATTTTTCAAGAGGCAGGTTATTTCAGTTTCTTGATGAAGTCCTCTACGGGGTCGGCGGCAAGGGTCAGGAGCTGAACAGAACCTCTCGAACCGATCTCGACTGACATCTTCATGATCGTCTCGTTGTCCGGAGCCTCCAAGATGTTAACAAAATCATAGGGGCCGAGGACCGCATATTGCTTGTGAACCTTCACACCCATATGCTCAATCTCCTTGTTCACCTCCAGCAACCTCTCAGGCTTCTGTTTGAGGGTCTTCCTCCCCTCGTCGGTCAGCCTAGTCAAAATAACGTAATACGGCATAAAACCCTCCTTCCTTCCTGTTGAGCGGAGATGAGCAGCCCGCCCTCCGGTTTGTTTCAGCGCTCCTTCAAACTTACTTACTTATACCTATACCGCTTTCAATGGACGTTGTCAACCCTGAACGCACGCACGCCATTGCTTCATACGAACTCCCAAAAACTTGTTGACAATAATTATTCTAATATGATATTAATTATTTACTAAGAATAGTAAGGAGAGATCACCTGTGGAGAAATATAAACACCTCGGCTTCAAGTTAACGCCGCAGCGATTGGCAATACTCGATTATCTTGACGGCAACACGCGTCATCCATCGGCCGATGAAGTATACAGGGCCGTGTCAAAGAAGTTTCCGACTATGTCTTTTGCTACGGTCTATAACACTCTTGACGTGTTGCGGCAGCGGGGCGGAGTCCTCGAACTGACCATAGACGCTGACAAGAAAAGATTTGATCCCAATACCGAGCCCCATCATCACCTCATATGCGTACAGTGCAAGAGGATTGTGGACATTCACCGTTCCTTTGAGCTTCATATACCGAAGGGGGAGGTCGAAGATTTTCAAGTGATCGGAAAGCACATAGAATTCTATGGTATCTGCCCGAGATGCAAGGGAAGGGACTAACGGGAACAGATGCCCAAGACCACCTCTTGCAACAAGAAAAATCTGCTGTACAATAATATCAGGAGTTGACCGAGGGCATCTGTCGATTGCTCTCAAGGACAGAAGGGCAATGACGGGAAGAGAGTGAGCGTGTCAGGGAACAGATCGAAAGACACTGCGCAGAAGGGCCCATCTTTAAGGATGGAGGCTTCATAAAACCTTTTTACACCGAGGAGGAAAGCACATGAGTGAAGTATGCTGTGGAATACGTATCGGCCAGGCAGTACCTGATTTTGAACTCGAAACATTTGAACCGGCAGACGGAAAGTTTTCGAAATTCAGTCTTTCCGGAGCAAAGAAGGCAAAGAAGTGGACAGTACTCGTTTTTTATCCGGCAGATTTCACGTTTATCTGCCCAACGGAGCTTGCCGATTTGGCGGACAGACACCAGGAGCTTACGAAGCTTACCTGCGAAGTCCTATCAGTCAGTACGGATACAAAATTCGTCCATTACGGATGGTTCCATCAGGAAAAGCTTATCGAGAATGTCCGCTATCATATGGGAGCCGATCCAAAAGGCACCGTCTCGAAGCTCTTTGGCGTCTACGATGACGAGAGCGGATTAGCCTTGCGCGGAACCTTTATTGTCAATCCTGATGGCGTTCTTGTCAGCAGTGAAATAAATTATTTTAACGTGGGAAGGAACGCCGAAGAGCTCGTGAGAAAAGTTGAAGCGTTCAGTTACGTATGGCAGTCTCCCGAAGAAGTCTGTCCTGCGAAATGGAGACCGGGAGGAAAAACATTAAGACCGTCAGAAGGTATCGTGGGCAGGGTGTATGAGGCAGTAAAGTAGCGCATCCTCTTTGAAAGGTCAAGGCTGAGGGGGCTCCTGACCTCAGCCTTGACCTTTACGCTCTCTTCTGAAATCTTCTTACATGTCGTAGTAGAGGAAGAACTCATAGGGATGGGGCCTGAGTCTGAGCGCATCCACTTCCCTCGTCCTCTTGTAACTGATCCATGTATCAAGGGCATCGTTGGTGAAGACATCACCTTTCCGCAAGAATTCATTGTCCGCTTCAAGGTTGTTGAGGGCCTCGTCAAGACTTGCAGGCATGGTCGGAACCGACGCCAGCTCTTCAGGGCCGAGTTCGTAAATGTCCTTATCGAGGGCCTCACCGGGATGAATCTTATTCTCAATACCGTCCAATCCCGCCATGAGCATGGCCGCAAAGGCGAGATAGCCGTTACAGGAGGGATCGGGGAACCTGACCTCGGCCCTCTTTGCCTTCGGACTTGCGGAATAAGTCGGAATCCTTACGCATGCTGAACGGTTTCTTGCCGAATACGCGAGATTGACCGGCGCCTCAAAGCCCGGGGTCAGCCTCTTATAGGAGTTCGTAGTCGGGTTCGTCAAGGCAGCGAGTGCAGGGGCATGCTTGAGGACTCCTCCGATGTAGTAAAGGGCGAGATCGCTGAGGCCGGCATATCCATTGCCCGCAAACAGGGGTTTGCCGCCCTTCCAGACACTCTGGTGAACATGCATGCCTGAGCCGTTGTCTCCAAATATGGGCTTCGGCATAAAGGTGACGGTTTTGCAATGTCTCCTTGCGACATTCTTGATGATATATTTGAACATCATCAGCTTGTCGGCCATCTTGACGAGAGAGTCAAATCTCATGTCAATCTCGGCCTGTCCTGCCGTTGCTACCTCGTGGTGTTCTCGCTCAATATAAATACCACACTTCAGCATCTCCATGACCATCTCTGTCCGAAGGTTGACCAGGCTGTCCGTCGGCGGAACGGGGAAGTAACCCTCTTTATGTCTTGGCTTGTAACCGAGGTTCGGGTTCTCATCACGGCCGGAATTCCAGATGCCTTCCGAGGAATCGAGGAAATAGTATCCGCTGTGAGAGTTTTGATCGAACTGAATGTTGTCGAAGATGAAAAATTCAGCCTCGGGGCCGAAATAGGCAGTATCACCAATTTTGGTAGATTTGAGATAGTTCTCTGCCTTCTGGGCTATATAGCGAGGATCCCTCGTGTAGTACTCTTTCGTTATAGGGTCAACGATGTTGCAGATCAGGCTTATCGTAGGGTACTCCATGAAGGGGTCCATAAAAGCGGTCTCGGGATCGGGGATGATCAGCATGTCAGAGGTGTGGATCGCCTGCCATCCCCTTATTGAAGAGCCGTCAAATCCCAGACCCTCTTCAAAAATCTCCTCCCTCAGTTCTGCTACCGGTACAGCAAAATGCTGCCAGATACCGGGAAAGTCAAGGAACTTGAAATTCGCCATGACCGCCTTGTTTTCTTGGGCCATCTTGATTACATCTTTTGGTGTCATACTTCTCCTCCTCATCGTTTCATTGATTACTGTCTGTCGCCGATTTCAGCGTTTCCGCAGGAAACCGAAGATCACCCATTGACCATTGTTATTGTTATAGCGCCGTTTCTCCGCGTTCACCTGTCCTGATCCTTATCACATCCTCAATGGAATAGACAAAGATCTTGCCGTCTCCTATCTTACCGGTCTTTGCAGCCTTCTCTATGGTCGTCACAACCTTCTGTGCCAGGCCGTCAGAGGTCACGATCTCGATCTTGATCTTGGGGATAAAATCGATCACATACTCGGCTCCCCGGTAAAGCTCGGTATGCCCTTTCTGTCTCCCGAATCCCTTCACTTCAGTAACGGTCATTCCCTGAACACCGATCTCGTTCAGGGCATCCTTCACCTCGTCGAGCTTGAAGGGCTTGATAACAGCTTCTATCTTCTTCATATCTCACCTCCTATCACCTTTGGTTCCCGGTTAACGGAAAAAGCCCCGGTCACAGATACTATTTGCTTTTCACCGCTGCCTGCCGCCTATTCCCTCACGCCTGCTCCAAAAAAGGCCTTGTAAAAACTTCGTGTCCTCTCGAGATAGCCGTCAAAGAGCCTCTCCGTCTCTTCTCTTATCCCTCTCATATCCACAGGTTCGTCTTTCAACCATTCGTAGATCATCTCCTTCCTCACTTCTATGTGAAACTGAAAGGCGTAGGCCATGGTCCCGTATCTGAATGCCTGATGGGGATAGAGTTCAGACCGGGCAAGCCTCACAGCCCCTGCGGGGATGTCGAATGTCTCTCCGTGCCATTGAAAGACTCTGAATGTTTTCAGGGACTCACCTGTCACCGATTGCGGCGAGAGTTTCTTCATTACGGGATCGTCCTTCCCCTCTTCGGTGAGTTCGAGATCATACCATCCTATCTCCTTCCGGGGACCTACATAGACCCTCGCACCGAGGGCCTTTGCCATGATCTGTGCACCGAGGCATACGCCAAAAACCCTCCTTCGCGATGAGACGAAGTCCCTGACAGTCAGAATCTCCTCGGTGATGTACGGGTAGCGATCCTCCTCATTCACGCTCATGGGCCCTCCCATCATCACCAGGGTGTTAAAATTAGCGGCATCAGGGACAGGGTCCTCCTGAAGGTCGACCACGGAGTAACGGTACCCGTGTTCACGAAGAAAATCTTCGATTGTGCCGGGACCTTCCGCGGGTGTATTTTTCAGTATCAGGACAGACATCTTTCATTCAACGATATCAACAACTATGCCACATGCCGGCGGTCGTACAATAAAGATATTTTTGGAGCAGGGGGGTCGCAGTGCCCATTCTTGAGGCAACCCATGACCAAAGACCAGGCATGATTGCTTTTGACTCAACGATTTCGCTAAAGTATCCCATGACCAAGGATTATAAACGAGTAGAACTTTCGGCTCTCTACGAAATCAGCAAGATCCTCGGATCGTCCCTTAACCTCAAGGCAACGCTCAAAGGTGCGATGCGGGTTCTTGCCGAGTTTATGGATATGAAGCGAGGGACCGTTGCCCTCAAGGAAGACAGCGAGATCGTCATCGTCGTCTCCCACGGTCTCACCGAAGAGGAGATCAAAAGGGGGAGATATAAACTGGGAGAAGGGATCATAGGAAGGGTCGCGAAGCTCGGTTCGCCGATTGTGATTCCCAATGTCGGTGATGAACCGCTTTTTCTCAATAAGACCGGGGCAAGGAGGGAAGTGAGCAGGGACAATGTCGCCTTCCTGTGTGTCCCGATAAAGTTTAAGGCCGAGGTCCTTGGCGTGCTCAGTGTTGACAGGCTATTCAGCTCAAAGGGGGTCTCCTTTGAAGAAGATCTGAGGCTCCTGAAGATCATCGCGTCTCTCATTGCGCAATCGGTGAAGTTGACGAGAGAGATAGAGAAAGAAAAAGAGGCCCTTCTCGAAGAGACCGAGGAACTGCGCAGGGAGCTGAAGGGCAAATACAGCATAGAGAACATGATCGGCCGGTCGGAAAGGATGCAGGAAGTCTTCGAGGCCGTCCACCGGGTTTCTGCCTCAAAGGCTACGGTCCTTCTCCGCGGTGAGAGCGGAACGGGGAAGGAACTTATCGCGAAGGCGATCCATTATATGAGCCCGCGGACAAAAGGTCCCTTTGTAAAGTTCAATTGCGCTTCCATTCCCGAAGGCCTCCTCGAGTCCGAACTCTTTGGGCATGAGAAAGGGGCCTTTACCGGCGCCATATCACTGCGAAAGGGCAAGTTCGAGATTGCTGATAAAGGCACGCTCTTTCTGGACGAAATCGGAGACCTCCCCGTCAACCTCCAGCCGAAGATCCTTCGCGTTCTCCAGGAAAGGGAATTCGAGCGCGTCGGAGCGGAACGAACGATCAGGGTAGATGTTAGGCTCGTTGCAGCAACGAGCAGGAACCTCGAAGACCTTGTGAAGAACGGTCAGTTCAGGGAAGACCTCTATTACCGACTGAACGTGGTACCCATCGCACTCCCTGCTCTGAGAGAGAGGAAGGACGATATACCCCTTCTCGCCGACTTCTTCCTGAAGAGGCTCAACGAGGAAAACAGAAAAAGGGTATCAATTTCGTCAGAGGCGCTCGAGGTCTTTATGGATTATGACTGGCCCGGTAATGTCCGTGAACTCGAAAATACTCTCGAACGGCTCGTTGTCATGTCTCACAGACCTTCAATTGGAGCCCCCGACTTGCCGATGACCATCAGAATGCCTGTGGGACCGCAGGAAGGCCTGACAAAGGGTTCACTGAAGTCTACGATTGAAGAGACTGAGCGGTTGAGGCTCGTTGCGGCCCTCGAAAAGACAGGGTGGGTGCAGGCAAAAGCAGCAAGGGTTCTTGGCATTACGCCGAGACAAATAGGTTACAAGATTCTGAAGTACAACCTGAAGAAGTAACGGGAGGGGGGTGACTTAATCCCTTTCGTGAGACACGACTCTGCACAACTCCTCAAGCAGCTCCTTCTGCCCGGGACTTATCTTCTTTTTTGCCTCTTTAATATCAAACCACTCTGCCCGGTCGACTTCCGGGAATTCCTCCTGCCTGTCTGACCCTGGAGGCCACTCCATCGTGAAGGTGTTTGACCTTATCGCAGAGGGATCACAGTCGCCCTTGACAGCCCAGGCAATGAGGACCTTTCCGCTTCTCAGTTTCACAGGGGAAAGGGGAATGAAAGTCCCCGATATGATGAATCCTGTCTCCTCCTCAAATTCCCTCTGTGCGGCCGTGAGGGGCTCTTCACCTTCATCATACTCTCCCTTGGGTATGGACCATGCGCCAACATCCTTGCGCACCCAAAATGGACCTCCAGGGTGAACCAGAAAGACCCCCAATTGCCCATCCCTAAGGCGGTACAGAAGAATCCCTGCACTCCTTTTTTGCATACATCAAGTGTAACAGTATTTTGAGGAACGTGGCAGAGCGATACCCCACACACTGGATATTTGAGCGAGACCGCTGCTTTCCGGTTGTACCGTAAGTGCAAGCCTCGAAAAAGGCGAATAAGAAACAGCAATTCCGTAATTAGTACTGGTCAAACTTCTTAACTTCTCTGAAGAACTGCAAATTTGATTCGCTGTGTGACCCGAGCAAATTCGCATTCATTTTTTTCTTGACATTGGTCTTCGTATCTGATATATATTATCATATCAGTAATAGGAGGTGCCGTATGAAACACCGAAGCCACCTTCCCCTGCAAGAGCGAGAAGCCCGCTCGAAGCTCATCAAGCTGCTCCGCGACAAGCCCTTTATCGGAGGAGGTCTCGTAAGGATGGCTCGAACCTGC
>DASRZP010000033.1 GCA_035686305.1 Thermodesulfovibrionales bacterium
CCGCCGTAGGGTGAAGGTTGCCACAGGAGCGATCTTCTGAAGAGGCTCATCATTCTCGGTGACAAAGGTGGTGCGCAGTGCTTCGTGACGCCTCAGGATCTCGCCAAAACTCCGCTCAAGGGCAGTTACGTTGAGCTGCCCAGTAAGCCGTATCGTGGAAAAGATATTATATGCCGCGATGCCAGGCTCCAACTGATCGAGAAACCATAAACGCTGCTGGGCAAAGGAAAGCATGCATGGATCGGCCGTTCCTCTCCTGCAAATGAGCTGTCTTTTCAGAGAAGGAGCATTCCTTTTTTTCAGAAAGTGCTGCTCAAACAGTGCCCGCTTCTCTGGCGACAGCCTTGCGATGCGTTCATTGAGATCATTCATGCCAGCTCTCCTCAGTCACGCCAGATGCCTGGTACTGGGCGTGTGCCTCTAATTCAGCGAGAATGCGGGTGACTTCTTCAGGATCTGCATTCTCGGCTTGACCCTGGGTAATCCTCATAGCCAATCCGGCAGGTGTCGGCGAGTCAAAGAGGAACCGTAGCGGGACATCCACCTGGAGAGCCTTTCTCAGGCGTGACACGACCTGGCTTGCCAACAGGGAATGACCGCCTACCGCGAAAAAGTTGTCATGGATGCCGACCTTCTTGAGCCCCATGACTTCACACCAGATGCCCGCAACCAGCTCCTCAATCGGGGTGCGTGGTCCCTGATAAGCATTCTCAGGATCCGACTTCTCCAGCTCGGGTTCCGGCAATGCCTTCCGGTCAATTTTCCCATTAGGCGTTAAGGGCAGCATGTCGAGGATTATGAATGCGTCCGGTATCATCGTATCGGGCAATCTCTTTTTCAGAAAGTCCCGCAGTTCACCATGGGCGGGTCTCTCACCTTGTTTTGGTACGATATAAGCTGCAAGGCGATTTCCCCCTGTACTGTCTTCCCATGCATGAACGACCGTCTCTCTCACACAGTCCAGTTCGAGAAGGGTTGCCTCAACCTCTGCCGCTTCTATCCGAAAGCCTCTTATTTTGATCTGAAAATCCATTCTCCCCAGGAGTTCGATGCATCCGTCCGAATTCCTTTGTCCGAGGTCTCCGGTACGATAGATTCTCATGTTCTCTCCCGAGGGGTCGGGGAGAAATGCCTTCTCGGTCAGAGAAGAGTTTTGCCAATACCCAGGAGAAAGATAGCGGCTCCTCACCGCGACTTCGCCGGGCATTCCGACTCCAACCTCTTTGCCCATCTCATCAAGGAGCAATATCTCCATATTTTCGACAGGGTAGCCCACTGGAACGACTTCAGTCTGGATTGCAGACCCATTGTCGATCAGAAGCTGAGTAACATGGGCGGTCTCCGAAGTCCCCAGGCCCGTGCATATGATACAATCCGACGGAAAATGTTTCCTGCACAATTCAATGTCCTTCGCAAGAACCCTCTCTCCCCCGAAACGAATCAGCCGCAGCTTCGGAAACCTCTCATGCCCTCGCAAGGTCATGGTGAAATAACGGAAGATTGTTGGTACGGAATGATATATTGTGACCTCTTCCTCGATAAGGAGGCCGGCGAGACCGTCCAGCCCCTCTCGCCCGACGTTCCATGGATAGAGGGATGCGCCATTGAGCAGCGCACCGAATACGCCTCTCACTGAGCCGTGAACGCTGCAAGAGTAGAGAAGCGTCATCCTGTCCGCAGAGCTGATGGCCAGGGTATTCGTGTAATGTCGAACGTCATGGAGTATATTGCGATGCGTCTGCACTACGCCCTTTGGCAAGCCCGTCGAACCGGAGGTATATAAGATGTTCGCATAGGCATCGGGGGAGACAGAAAGAGCAAGGTTCTCAGGAGAGACCGAGATATCCACCTCGTCGATGTTGATGCAGGGCAGTCCCTTCTGATCAAGCGCTTTTGCGAGAGGAAGATTTCTGCTGTTCGTGACGATGAATTCCGTCTCTGAATCTGCGAGGATATGGCTGGCTCGAGCGCTCGGATATGAAGGGTCGAGGGGTACATAGATCTTGCCGGTTTTTAAAACGCCAAGGATAGCTGCTACCAAAACTGCGCCCTGTTCTATCAGGAGGGCAATCGGTTCTTCTCTTTCGCCCCGCTCTGACAGGATGGCGCGGGCTATCCGGTTGGCGAGTTTGTTCAGTTCCTCGTATGTGACAGGCCGCCCGTCGGACTTCACAGCAACCCGGTGAGGATAGTTCCGCGCCTGCTGCTCAAAACGCCTCGCAATGGACTGATCGATCTCTTCCGAGGCGAATTTGATAAACGTGCTGGCAGGTCTGACGCCGATTCCCCCCATGCCGTGACTCTGCATGGTGTGCTTTGCAGGAGACAAACCATTCATACATTCATTGAGTTCAGTCATAGCGCTCGTCCTTCTCACGAAATCCTGGCGCCGATGCCGAGTCTTTGGCAGGTGCTTCTAATTCATCAAGAATGCGAGCCAGTTCCTCGGGATCTGCATTTTCAGCCTGACTCTGGGTAATCCTCATGGCCAAGCCGGCAGGTGTCGGCGACTCAAAGAGGAACCGTAGCGGGACCTCCTGCTGGAGAGTCTTTCTCAGGCGTGACACGACCTGGGTTGCCAACAGGGAATGACCACCCACCAAGAAAAAGTTGTCATGGATGCCGACCTTCTTGAGCCCCAGGACTTCACACCAGATGCCCGCAACCAGCTCCTCAACAGGGGTGCGCGGGGCGACAAAAGAGTCTTCCAGATCCGGCCGTCCCAATTCGAGAGTCGGCAACGACTTCCGGTCTACCTTGCCGTTGGGGGTCAGCGGCAGTGCATCGAGTACGACAAAAGCCGAAGGTATCATGTAATCCGGAAGCTGCTTGCTGAGATGCGATCTGAGGTCTGATTCCGTAATTTTGCCCTGTCCCCGAAATACGACGTATGCAACCAAGCGCTTGTCACCAGGTTCGCCCTCTCCGGCTATCACCACGGCCTCCCTCACGGCGGGGTTGTGTCCCAGTGCCGCTTCAATCTCCCCAAGCTCGATGCGGAAGCCGCGGATCTTCACCTGGTGGTCAAGACGTCCGAGGAATTCGATAGCGCCGTCGGCCCGATAGCGGGCCCGATCTCCGGTCCTATACAGACGAGATCCCGCCACGCGGCTGAACGGATCGGAGATGAACTTCTCGGCCGTTATTTCAGGACAATTCAGATAACCGCGTGCCACCTGCACGCCTCCAATGCACAGTTCTCCCGTGACGCCTACCGGCGCAGGTTTGAGAGCGTTGTCAAGAACATAGATATGAGTATTTGCCACGGGTCGACCAATGGGCACGGCAACTGAGCAATCTTGCCTTTGACACTGCCAGTGGGTTGCAAATATGGCTGCCTCCGTCGGGCCGTAAAGATTGTGCAGCTCCGCTTCCAGGCGGGAAAAGAACCGCTGCTGGAGGGCAGAGGATAGTGCTTCGCCTCCGCAGAAAACCCGTCGCAGGGAACGGCATCGCTGCACCCCGTCCTCTCCAAGAAGGGCAGAGAGCATGGAAGGCACGAAGAACACCAGTGTAACCCGCCGAGAATCGATAAGGTCGATGAGATAACAGGGATCCATGTGACCACCTGGTTTTGTCAAAATCAGTGTCGCGCCGGAGGTCAGGGCCAGGAAAACTTCCCAGGCAGAAATATCAAAACTGAAAGAAGCTGTCTGCAGCATCCGGTCCGCACCACTCATCTGAAAAGCTTCCTGCGACCAGCGTATCATATTGCCGACACCGCGATGGCTATTGCAACAGCCCTTCGGTCTGCCAGTAGAGCCGGATGTATAGATCACATAGATCAGGTTTCCGGGAATCGCCGTGTGGTCAGGGTTTTCTGAGGGCCCCCCAGATATTACCGGCCAGTCCCGGTCCAGATGCAAAACGTGGACCATAGGTGCGAACAGATTCGCTATCAGATGTCCCTGTGTGAGCAGCACTGCTGCCTGTGAATCCTCAAGCATGAACTTCAGTCGTTCCTTTGGGTACGTAGGGTCTAAAGGAACATATGCCCCTCCTGCCTTGAGAATGCCGAGAATTCCAATGATCATCTCCAATGAGCGCTCAACACAGATCCCCACCAACACCTCGGGACCAACGCCGCACTTCCTCAGGTAATGGGCCAGTTGATTTGCCTTGCTGTTGAGTTCCCTGTATGTCAGTTGCTGATCCTCAAAAACCACC
>DASRZP010000034.1 GCA_035686305.1 Thermodesulfovibrionales bacterium
GGAAATTTCCCTTATGCCCCTGCAGGATCACCCTGCCGATGCTCCGAGAGGTAATCGATTAATGTCACGAAGGCGCGTGCCCGGGTGTTGATCACGCTCAGAGCACTATCCAACTTTTCAATTGGGTCCGTGAGAGTGGGGTCGATGGATTCCTCTTCTGCTTCCTCCATGGTCCTCATGACATCCAGCCCCCTTGGAGTGCTGAGGAGTTCATCCTTCCAGGTGTCCTTTGCCAGAAGAAGCGATCCAAACAGCAATCTTCTTATCTGTGTCGCCTTATTTTCGAGAATCATAAACCGGTCGTCAACCATATCGTTGAATTGATCTCGCATTTCATCATCTCCTTTGATTTTCAAGTCTATTCTTTATGCTAACAGATGCGGGGTACTGAGGGACAAAGGAGAATAAGGGGACAGACCGGTCCAACAGTAGCCAACAGTGCATGACGCCTGTTACTATAGAATGCACATGGCCGAATCGGTTCTAGGAAAAGACATAGGGATGAAATTTCCCCACTTTACGCTCCTCAAGGCCTCTGCCGGATCGGGCAAGACTCACAACCTCACGAAGAGGTTTGTCCAGTTCCTCCTTTCCGAGAAAGTGCCTCGAAGCCTCCTGAGAAACATGCTCGCCATCACCTTTTCGAACAACGCAGCCACGGAAATGAAGGAAAGGACCCTCTCATGGCTCAAAAAGCTCCACTTCGGGGAGAGTGAAAAAGTGGAGGACCTCTTGAAGATTACCTCCCTTGACCCTGAAAGAATGAAAGAAAAGGCCGGCCTTCTCATAGATGAAATCCTTGACAGTTACTCGGACTTCCAGGTAAGAACGATAGACAGTTTCATGACGACCGTCTTCAAGGCGTCTGCCATAGACTTCGGATACAACCCTGACTTCGAGGTAGTCCTGAGCATCGACGCCCTCATGGAATACTCCTTTGATCTCCTCATGCGCAGCGCAAGAGAAGGGACAGCAGAGGCTTCCTTTCTGGGAGAGATTGTCGACTCTCTCCAGGAGCAGAAGAAGGAAGGTGAATCCTACCTCTGGGACCCCTCGGCGGCCCTCCTTGAAGAGATCAAGAAGATTTACAGAAGGCTTTCCTCTCGAGGGAAACAACCTGAGATCGAGGACTATGGCGAAGACCTCAAGAGGATAAAGGAAGAGATAAGCGCCGTCATCGAAACCATAGAAAAAGAGATCGGAGGATCGGGACTGAAGAGGCACGGCAATTCCTCTTATAGAACGATTTTACCCCTTGTCAGGGCGAGGAACTTTCCCGATCTCATCGGAAAGGGATTTGCCAACCCTCCGGTGGGCAAGCCACAAAAAGGGAATGAAGCAGCGTACGAGAGGATATTGGCCCTATGGCGAGATGCAGAAACATTGATCAGCAATTTTGCGGTGATCTTTGCCTACTCGCGCTGCACGCCATATATTAAGGCTTATCAGTCCTTCACTGGGACCGTCGAAATCGTCAAGAAGCAGCAGGGCAAGGTCTTTCTTGAGGATATCAATTCGCACCTTGCCGGGTATCTCGACAGCGCCATCGTCCCTGACGTCTATTTCAGAATAGGCGACACGATTTTCCACTTTCTCATCGACGAGTTCCAGGACACCTCACCCGTACAGTGGCGAAATCTTTTCCCCCTGATAGAGAACTCCCTTTCCCAAGGAGGCAGCCTCTTCACGGTGGGGGACACGAAGCAGGCCATATACGGCTTCAGGAACGCCGACTACGCAATCATGAAAGGACTCGAACGGGACAATCCCTTTCCCTCGGCTGAACATGCCGTCAGGGAGTTGGCCATCAACTACAGGAGCAAAAAAAGGATTCTCGAGTTCAGCGAGAGGATCTTCAAGGAAAACCTTGCCCGGAACGCTGAATACCGTGAGGCTGGAGAGAGAAGCGGGCTGACCGATTACGTCCAGAAGCCAAGGGAAGAAGAAAGAGACGAAGGGTATGCGGAAGTCTCTCTCCTGGGGAGAAATGACGAGGAACCTCCCGAACGGACGAAGATCCAGGAGCTCGTCGGGGACCTGAAAAGGCGTGGATACGACTACAAAGATATCGCGGTGCTTACTCAGACGAACGAGGACGCTGTGAGCGCCACCACCTGGCTCAATGAAAAGGATATACCGTTCATTTCCTATAGCAGCCTCGACGTGAGAAGGCGCAAGATAACGGGAGAGATCGTGGCGCTCATGAATTTTCTGGACGCACCGACCGACGACCTCTCCTTCGGGACGTTCATCCTGGGGGAAGTCTTTATAAAGGCAGTGGCCAGGGAGTATCCTGGAATTGATATCGAGATTCTCAGGGCGTTTTGCTTTGACCAGCGGGAAAACCCACCCCTCTATAAGGCGTTCCAGGAAAGCTTCGGCGATCTCTGGCAGCGGTATTTCGAGGGGCTCTTCAGATCGGTCGGCTTCTTGCCGGTTTATGATCTGGTTACAGAGATTATTGCCCTCTTCAGGGTCTTTGAGAACATGCCTGAGGAGGAATCGGCCCTTGTCAAAATTCTCGAGGCCGTGAAGGACTTTGAAGGTGGTGGATGCAACAGCATCAAAGACTTTCTCTTGACAGCCCTCGATGACGAGGGCGGAAATGAATGGGAGATGGCTGTCCCGAAGAATACGAACGCCGTACAGGTGATGACCATCCATAAGGCCAAGGGTCTCGGTTTCCCTGTCGTAATTCTCCTCCTCTACGAAGTAAGGAACAGGGGCTTCGAATACATCGTCGAGGAGAAGGGCAGTAGTGTCTGCCTTCTGAAGATCAGCAAGCAATCAGCCGCTTGTGACGAGAACCTCCGGAATCTCTATGATCAGGAGAGGATGAGAGAGATGGTGAACAGGCTGAACACCCTCTATGTGGGTTTCACCAGGCCGGAGAGAGAGTTGTATGTGATCGGAGTGAAAAGTAGCCGGGACATGGCATACCCCTTTGTCCTTCTTCCCTTTGATGAGTTTTCACCTTCTGCCGCCGCTCAAAAAGCCGTCGAAGCAACATCCCCACCATCTCCTCCTCCGGCGCCCTCCCCTCTCCTTCACCGCAACCGACAGTTCGAATCTCCCGCCACTTCCGCAGAGTTCATGACAATCGGGGAGAAACGGCGGGGTGAGTTCATTCACAAGGTCCTGTCCTCCATTGACTTTCCCGGTACCGAGACTGAAATAAAAGAGGCCGTCAGGCGCGTCCGTGAGAACACGAGGTCTGTTTATCCACAGGAAGAAATAGAAGCTCTTGTCATGGCGCTGACCGGCAGCCGCGACATGGCAGGCTACTTCAGGGCGGCACCGGGGAGAGAGGTTAAAAAAGAGCAGGAATATGCCGACGGCTCAGGCAGGCTCTTCAGGATGGACCGTGTGATCATAGACCCGGCCGGCATAACGGTGATCGATTACAAGACAGGAAAGGACAAGAGAGCGCTCGAAGAGCACAGGTCACAGATGAGGAACTACATGAGAATCCTTTGTGAGATATATCCGGGCAAGACGGTGAGTGGCATCATTGCATTTGTGGACCTCGGGGAAGTCGAGAAGATCGGATGAGTGTGCTCGTCATCCCATCGGGGCAAAATCTGGTGGATCGGGTCCTTGCTCACCTTGAGGGGAAAGAGAGAGATTATTCCTCTTCACTGGTGGTCTTCCCAGGCAAGAGACCGTCCCACTTCTTGAGAAAGGCGCTGGCACGAAAAGTGGGATCGAGCTTCGTCCCTCCGACAGTGCTTTCAATGGATGAGTTCATCGATTCCGTCTGCGATGAGTTGAATCTGGGGAGGAAGATTGAAACCATTGATGCCGTGGCGATTCTTTATGACACCCACAGGAAATCGTATACTCCCCTTGGCGGACAGGGTTTCATGACGCCTGACAGTTTCTTTTCCCTCGGCCTCAAGATATATCGAGACATCGAGGAGCTTGCCATAGAAGGCGTCAATCCCGGTATGGTCAGGGAAGTGGAGACTCTTTTGGCGGATGAATTGCCGGAACAGACAAGGGGAAGACTACAATCTCTCTCTTATTTTCATGAAAAGTTCTACAGCGATATCAAGGACCTTGGTCTATCGAGCAGATCCATGAGATATCAGGCAACGGCCGCGCACATCGATGAGGCTTGGTTTAAGAGATATGGGAAGGTGATCTTCGCCGGCTTTTTCGCCCTTACCCAGGCGGAAAAAACGATCTTTCAAAAGCTTTCTTCGAACGACAAGGCGGTTTTTCTCTTCCAGGAAGGGACGGGATTGAGAGAAAAACTCGGGAATCTTGGTATCGCCTATGACCGCCCGAAGGAGGGAGCAGGAGAACCCGATGTTCAGTTTTATGGTAGCCCCGATACACACGGCCAGGTCCTGGCCCTTGGGAAGATACTTGAAACGCGGCTTGAGGCCGGAGAGCCCTTGGATGAGAAGACTGCAATTGTCCTGCCGTCGTCAGAGACCCTTTTCCCTCTTCTGCGTCAAGGACTCTCCGCCTTCACCGAGAATACTTACAATGTCTCTCTGGGATACCCGCTGCACCGGACTCCGGTCTTCGGGTTTCTCAATAACCTTATGGAGCTGGTCACTTCAATGGATGGGGACCGCCTCTATATCCCTGACTACATGAAATTCGTCCTTCACCCCTATACGAAGAATATCTACTGCAAGGGGAAATCAGAGATCACAAGGATACTCTTTCATTCGGTGGAGGAGGAACTCATCAAGCACAGGGCAAAGACCTTTGTGACTCTGGCCGAGATAGAAGGCAATGGAAACCTCTTGAAGGAGGTCATAGAGGAGCTCCCCAGGGAAGAAGGCGTTACTGCAGAGACCTTGAGAGAACATCTCAAGGCCATTCATAAGAACACGATAGAGAGATTCCTCTCCTTCGGAAACATCGGAGACTTCGCCAGGAAGTGCACAGAGATTCTCCGCTATGTCTTTCACGAAAGTACCGCACGCCTTCATCCTCTCTTTTTTCCCTTCGCCGAGTCTTTCATAACTGCCCTTGACCTTATTCCCGGCTCGCTCATGAAGGATATGGCCTTCGCGGAGAGATCGAGCTATTTCATCTTCTTCAAGAAATATGTGATGACCTGCCACACGCCCTTTACCGGCACTCCTCTCAGAGGGCTGCAGATCCTGGGATTTCTCGAAACGAGGAACGTGAAGTTCGACACGGTCTTCGTCCTCGACGCCAACGAGGAGGTCCTTCCCGATACGAAGAAGGAAGAGACCCTTCTGCCGTTCAAGGCGAGGGAGATACTGGGCTTGCCGACCTATAGGGACAGGGACAAGCTGACGGCATATTACTTTGATGTGCTCCTCAGCGGAGCAAAAGAGGTTCATATCTTCTCCATCGAAAACGACAAGGCAGAGCCCTCGAGGTTCGTGGAAAAACTCCTTTGGGAGAGGCAGAAGAAGGACAAGCAAACTTCACCCATACCTTACGTCAGACCTATCCAGTACCAGGTGAAACTCTCCAATAACGTCCCCGGTCCGATCCCGAAAACTGACGATATGATCGCTTTCCTCAGAGACCATCACTACAGCGCTACGGCTGTTAACCGATATCTCACGTGCCCTCTTCAGTTCTATTACGCTTCTGTCCTTGGTTTCAGCCGTAAGGACGAGATCACGGGTGCTATCGAACGGGATGAACTGGGCAGCTTCGTCCATACCATCCTGAAGAGCTATTTCCTGCCGAGGCGGGGCAGGCCTTTGAAGGAAGCCGATCTTGCCGTCGGAGAAATGGATTCTCTCGTTGAGAACCTCTTTGCAAGCGAGTACGGCAAAGAGCTGACCGGGGCACTCTATCTTCTCAAGAGACAGGTGAAGAGACGCATGTCAGACCTTCTCAAGGGCTACTATATTCCACTTTTGCGGAAGAAGACACTTACCATTTTGGAGACGGAAGAATCCCTTGGGCTGGAAGTCGACGGCTTTCACCTCAAGGGGAGGCTTGACAGCGTAGAGCAGCGAGGCGACAAAACGGTCATCGTCGACTACAAGACCGGCGCCGGCCAAGCTTATCTCAAGATCAACCTCGAAAAGCTCGACGTCGCAAGAAGGGAAACGTGGAGCGAGGCAATAGGAAGCATTCAGCTTCCCTTCTACCTTGTGCTTTATACTGAAAAGAAAAGAAGGTCAATAGACGAGTTTAATGCGTTATTTTTGCTCCTCGGCCGTTCAAGGATATCGGAAGACATGGAATTGACCCTCTTTGACGGTTCATCTCCGGCGGAAATGTTTGTGCCTCTGAGAGCCGTGATCTTCAAGCTCCTTGGCGAAATCATAGATCCCCGTATTCCTTTTTCAGCCACAGAGAACATAAGAAATGTATGCCCGACCTGCGATTTCAGATACATCTGCGGTACTTCATGGGTAGTGAAGTAAATGGTGAGGGCTTCGATCCATGCGTGCCTTTCGGACAGTTTTGCAACACCAGGTTATTTCTTCTCGGAAGGGGCCGGGACTATGGCAGGCGGCGAAGGAGGCGCCTGGGCGGTCTTCACAAAGGGTGAGTTCGGAAAGTTCTTCTTCAGTTCCTCATATTTCCTTTCCGATTCTGCCTTCTTGCCCATTGCTTCAAGAATCTTCGCGGACTCTGCCAGGGCAAGATCTTTGAAGGAGCCTGTCTTATAATTTGCTATCGCATCGAGGAGTTTGAGCGCCCCATCGTTGTCGGCCTTCTTAAGGCTTATCATTGCCATCTTGTAGTACGACAGAGGAACGAACCGCTCATCATCGGGGAAGCGTTCGTTCAGCTCCCTCAAGCTCTTGAGGGCCGCATCATATTTTCCCATGTCGTAGTAACAGCTCGCAATGTAAAAGAGAGCATAGGCTGATTTCCTCGCGTCATAGGCCAGCTGAAATTTCTCCAGGGCTTTCTGATACTGCTCTTCCTTCTGGAGAGGCTGTTTCTGATTGATCCCATAGTATATCCGGTAAGCCCCATATTCAAGGGCGTCAGCCTTTGTCTTCATGGTTGAGCGGTATATGAAGAAAGCCGAAACCACGATCATGAGGAGGGCCGCGCCTATCAGGACCGGCAGAAGAATATTCTTCCTCTCAACGAACGATTCTCTCGCGTGATGAATAATGTGTTTTACGTCTTCTTCTTTCTTCACCGGTTTTGCGACTCTCTTTTTAATAGCCTTCGGCATCAATTCCCCCTTAAGGATTTTTCAACGAGTAATCTTGCGGTACCGAAGATTGATTCAATGCGGTTTTCGTCTATGCCAGCTGCGAGGAGAATCTTCTTCGCCGTATCCTTTGTAATGAGGTCTCCCGGGCTGTGGGAATCGGTATTGATCGTCACAGACACGCCGAACCTGATCGCTTCCCTGGCCACGTAACCATTCGAGAGTGAGTGTCCCTTCCGTGAGGTGATCTCGAGGACAACCCCCTTGTCTTTCGCGAAGAGGATGTCCTCAGTACTGATCAGTCCGGGGTGCGAAATGATGTCCGCACCAGCCTCAATGGCGGCCCTGTTTGTGCCTTCAGCCACCGGTTCAACGATCGTCTCGCCGTGGACAATCACGAGCTTCGCTCCAAGAGAGCGGGCTTCTTTCACAAGGTTGGGAATGAGTTTCGGCGGCGCATGCGTTATCTCAGCGCCGGCTATCACCTCGAGAGGAACGAGGCCTCTGAGCTTGTTCAGAGCATCCACGAGGCGCGGCACAACAAAGTCTATGTTGGACTGGTCCACGTGGTCTGTTATGGCGATGGCGCTGTAACCCGTTGCAGCAGCCCTTCTCACGAGCTCGTAGGGCAGGAGCTCTCCATCGCTCAGTATACTGTGGGTGTGAAGATCAATCATCCTAAGAAGATACCGTAAACGGGGCCGAAATGTAAAGCCCGTGCGTTCGCGGAGTGTCAGTCGGTATCTTCTTCGGAAGGCACCGATTTGAGTGTTGCGGCCGCCCTATTTCTGATCGCTGATCTCCACGGATATATAGAATGTCGCACCGTTCCTGAAGATCAGGAAAAGATATGAATTGCCCGCCTTATGGATTGCATCGCTCAAGTCCTTCAGGGTTTTTATAGGCTGGCGGTTGACCTCGAGTATCACGTCTCCTCTCTGGATCCCGGCCTCTGCCACGGCGCTGTTCGGCTCGACATCGGTCACCACGATCCCCTCTGCCCTCTTCATCCCCAGTTCCTTGGCAATCTCAGGGGTGACCGGCTGCAGAGACATGCCAAGCTGCTTCTGCACATCCTGAGCAGGCTGACCGGTTTCTCCTTCCTTCATCTCTCCTACGATGGCCGTTACCTGTTCCTCTTTTCCGTCTCTGAGCACCTTGAAGCTCGCCTTCTCGTTGGCAGGCATTGCCGCGACCATACGGGGAAGCTCATGGTAATCCCTTACGATCTTCCCGTTCAGTTCCAAAATGATGTCGCCCCTTTTCAGTCCGGCCTTCTCAGCAGGACCGTCAGGTACGATATCGGAAATCAGGGCGCCTGTCGCCTCCTTCAAACCGAAGGACTTTGCAATGTCAGGGGTCACCTCCTGAATGGATACGCCAACCCAACCCCGCGTGACCTTTCCCCGCTCTTTCAACTGGGGAAGGACTTCCTTTGCCATATTGATCGGCACAGCGAACCCGATCCCCTGCCCTGACGAGATTATGGCCGTATTAATGCCAATCACTTCGCCGTGGTAATTCAACAATGGTCCTCCGCTGTTGCCGGGATTAATGGAAGCGTCGGTCTGGATAAAGTCATCATAGGGTCCGGCGCCGATCACCCGACCCTTTGCACTAACGATGCCCGAAGTAACAGTCTCTGAAAACCCGAAGGGGTTCCCTATCGCCAGGACAGCCTCTCCCTCCTTCACCTTGTCCGAGTCCCCCAGAGGGGCAACAGCAAGGGTATCGCCGGCATCGATCTTTATGAGGGCAATGTCTGTTTTTGGGTCTGTTCCGATAATCTTGGCAGGATACTGTTTTTTGTTGAAGAGGATTACCGTTATATCATTGGCCTTCTGAACGACATGATTATTCGTGACGATATACCCTTCCTTGCTTACAATAAAACCCGAGCCGAGACCCTTTTTCTTAAATTCCTTTGGTTCCTGGTCGCCGAAAAATTTTTTCCAGAAGTCCTCGTCGCCAAAGGGCGCGCGGAACCCCTGCGGCAACCCACCGCCCTGCACCGTTTGGGTCACGCTGATATTCACGACTGCGGGCTTGAGGCTCTCCACAAGTTTCGAGACTGTCTCATTCGTCAAGGGTATGGCCTTCCTCGTTTCCGACGGAGGAAGCGTAGTCCAGAAGGGCGCAGCAGAGGCAGGTATCCCCTGCAGCAGCAGGAACAGCATTACAGGAGCGGTAATATTCGCTATCGATGTCAACCTCTTCTTAATCATGGGAAACCTCACTTTTTTCTGTTTCTTGGAGTAATCTCAACGACCATGCTTAATCTATACCATCTTATCCTCCATGTCAATACCTGCATATGATATACTAGAAACGGACATGGCTGTACTTCTTGACAACAGGCTGGAAACAATCCTTCATATCCTCGACACTCTTGCCATGTCTGCCCTTATCGTTGACGGAACCGGTAAGATCGCCGCAGCAAACTCTGCAGCATTGAGCATGTTCCGGTACACTCTGGAAGATCTTGCCGGTGCGGATGTTGCCGAAATCCTCTCCTCAGATCCGTCTCTTTTCCCGGCTCCACCGAATCCTTCTGCGATCAATGGTGAAGATCTCTGCGGTCTGAGACCGCAAGAGACCCATGTCGAGTCTTTCTGCACAACGAGAAACGGCGAAGTCTTTGTTGCTATGGTCTCGATCATCCCCCTGCCCGCAGACGACTACTCGGTCGTTGTCGTCAGAGAGATATCGGCTCAGGGCAAACTTGGCCTGCCCGTTGGTACGACGAAGCTCATCGGAGCACTGCGCGATAAGATGAAACAGATTGAGCTCATCAATGAACTGAGCGGGATGGTGAATTCGAGTCTCAGTATCGGCACCATCTTCAGGATCATGATGTCAGAAATCAGGAAAATGATAACCTACGACAGGGGCAGCATACTCCTCTATAATGAGGATGACCGTAATCTTGTTATCTTCGCCCTTGACACTGATATGGAGACGGTCTTAAAGAAGGGAATAAAGGCCCCCCTCGATTCTACGAGTGCCGGGTGGGTCATTAAGAATAATCGCCCATGGATCAATGGGGACCTTGCTGTAGCGATGCGCTTCACCTCTGATCAGAAATTGCTCGACGAAGGCATCCGGTCGACCGTCAGCATTCCCCTGTTCCAGGACAGGATCCTTGGAGTCTTCAATCTTGACAGCAAGGAACCTTGCCGCTACACGGAAAAGGACCTCAGGATTCTGCTCCCTGTCGCAAAACATATATCCATCGCCCTCGAAAACGCCCTCCTCTTCGAAGAGATATCGCGAGAGAAAAAAGAGTGGGAGAAGACCTTCGATGCGATCACCGACATGGTCTGGATCCAGGGCGGCAGGCAGCATGTTATCCGTGCCAATAAGACCCTCTTGCAGAAAGCGGGTCTTTCCGCCTTTCATGTTATGGGGAAGTCATGCAACGAACTCTTGAAGAGGCTCGGCATAACCCGCAGCGAATGTATCTGCTCCAATACGGTCTCCTCAAAGCAGCCTGCCTTTGCCGAGATGAAAGAAGCCGGTGGAAACATCTTCCATTTCTGGTCATATCCCCTTACTGATGATGACGGCCGGCTCTATGCCATCGTCCACTACCTGAAAGATGTCACTGCCCAGAAACGCCTTGAACACCAGCTTGTACGAGCCGACAAACTCGCTTCCCTCGGCACCCTCGTTGCGGGCATTGCCCACGAGATCAATAACCCCCTCGGGATCATCGCCGGCTATTCTGAGGCCCTCATCGAGAGGGCTAGGGATGAGGCCCTTCTCGCCATGAAGGAGTTTGAAGACTTTCCCGAGTACCTCGAAACGATCAACGGCGAGATGTTCCGTTGTAAAGAGATCCTCAAGAGTCTCCTCGAATTTGCCAGGCCCCATGGCGGGACATTCCGTGAACTCGACGTGAATGAACTCATAAAGGAAGTCATACTTCTCGTGAACCATAAGGCTGTCCGTCTCAAGCACCATATCGAACTCAGGCTGAACAGGGACCTTCCGAAGATAACCGCTGACCCCGGAAGTCTCAGACAGCTTTTCATGAACATTATTATAAACTCCATGTATTACACCCACGAGGGAGGATCCATCCTTATCGAGACCGGCGTCGACGACAACTGCGGATGCAACCCCTCTGCCGGGCTGATTACCATAGTCATTGCAGATACGGGAGAGGGTATACCGCCTCATCTCCTTCCAAGGGTATTCGATCCCTTCTTTACGACAAAACCCGTCGGAGAAGGAACAGGATTGGGACTCTCCATCTGCCACAAGATTGCCGAGGAGCACGGCGGCACCATCGACGTGGAGAGTGAAATCGGCAAGGGATCACGCTTCATTATAAAGCTTCCTGCCAAAGTACATGACAAGAATTCTCGTTGTTGACGACGAAGAACCCTTCAGGAGACTTCTCAAGAAGGAGCTGACGAGGAAGGGTTTTGTTGTTGAGGTTGCTCCTGATGCAGAGACGGCCCTCAGCATACTCAGGGAAGCCGTCTTCCATGTCATCCTCGTTGATATCGTCATGCCCGGCACCGACGGTATCTCCCTCATGAAGAGACTGAAACAGGACCCGGCAGCCCCGGTAATCATTGTCCTCACTGGGAAGGCGACCGTAGAAACGGCTGTGGAAGCCATGAAACATGGTGCCTTCGATTACCTTTCGAAACCGTACAAACTGGAAGAACTCACCATCATTATCACCAGGGCCTATGAGTACGGCCGTTTGGCTCTGAAGACCCAGCTCCTTCAGCAGGAGCTCATGAGGCAGGAATCCCCCCTCGAGTTCGTCGCGAAGAGCTCCCGGCTCAAGAACATCCTTTCTCTCGTCAGGAAAATCGCCCCAACCGATTCGACGGTATTAATTCAGGGAGAAAGCGGAACGGGGAAAGAGCTTATTGCCAATGCCATCTGGCATTACAGCAAGAGGAACGAATTGCCCTTCATAGCACTTAACTGTGCCACTTTCTCTGAACCTCTCCTCGAGTCTGAGCTCTTCGGATATGAAAAGGGATCCCATTCGACCGCCTACGACACCAAGTACGGCATCGTTGAAGTGGCTGATAAGGGCACCCTCCTTCTCGATGAGATCGGCGAAATTCCTTTGAATCTTCAGGCTAAGCTCCTCCGTTTCCTTGATTCCGGAGAGTTCAGAAGAGTGGGCGGAAATAAAACATTCAAGACAGCCGTCAGGGTCGTTGCTGCAACAAACAAGAACCTTGCGGATTCCATCAAAGGCGGGTTGTTCAGGGAAGATCTCTATTATCGGTTGAATGTCATAAATATAGCGATCCCTCCGCTCAGGGAACGGAGAGAGGATATACCGGAACTGGCAGGGTTCTTCCTGAGGAAGTACAGCCAGAAAATGGTGAAACCGATTATCGATCTCACTCCGGAAGCCCTGTCGTTACTCAATGACTACCGTTGGCCGGGAAATGTGAGGGAGCTTGAGAACGTGATTGAGAGGGCCGTCATCCTCTGTGACACTGAAATGATAAGGCCGGAAGACCTCTCAATTCCTGCGCTGCCCACGCCAAGAGAAATGCCCCGGCACCCTTCATTGGAAGATATGGAAAAGGAGTACATTCTGCGGGTTCTGAGAGAAGCCGGGGGTAATCAGTCGAAGACAAGCCAGATACTCGGCATCGACAGAAAAACGCTCTATCTGAAGCTCAGGAAATACGGAATTCTGAACACATAGGAGTAGTAAGTCACAACTCGCTCTCCCATTGCCAGCACCTGACATGAAGATTTCCTCTCTCAATGGCGAGAGTTGCAGCAAATCCGGGCGCGACGTCCAGATCTTTCAGGATCCACGACGTTCCCCTTTGTGTGTCTCTTATCTCAATCGTTTCAGCGAGGTCTCCTGGAGAACCGATCACTTCAATATCCGTCAAATTGTTTGTAAGCCCGGTTCCTTGGGCCTTCAGATATGCCTCTTTACGGGTCCAGAGGGTATACAATGCTTCAAGCCTGGAATGTTCAGGGAGCAAATTCAGTGATTCTGCCTCTCCTCGAGAACAGGCTTGAGCAACAAGATCGCAGACTGAAAGATCCGGACGGATGTATTCAATATCCACTCCTACCTCCCGATCGAGGGCAACAGCGAAAAGGGCAAGGCCTTCGGAGTGCGAGGCGTTGAACCGCAGAGCTTTCGCGTTCGTCCTTTCTTTAATCGACGGCTTCCCATTCGGTCCGAAACAAAACGTCAGATGGGAGGGATCTCTCTTCAAATACATCCCGAGAATTGATCTGAGCAGACCCCGCGCCGCAATAAAGTGGTCACGGTCTGTCTGAAAATGAAATCTCCCGGCCCTGCTCAATTCATCCGCCGACAGTATATGCTCGAGGGCCCTCATTTGAGGAGGCATCATTTCAAGAGAAGCGCGCCAGACGTGAACCTCGTCGTCTTTCAACACCAAGAGCTTAGGAGAAGCACGCCACAAAGAGTTGCCCATTTCTTAAAGAATTATCATCTCTCACAGTACTTGCTCTTTTCCTTCCTCACCGGTATCTCACTCAGGTAGCGGTTCAGATGGTCGGCCCATATTCTGACGTAAGGCTCATTCAAGATGCTTTCATGATCTGCGCCGGGAACCTGATGAACCCTCAGTCCGCCGTCAATCATCTGTCTCAGGCCTTCTCCGAATGACAACTGATCAGAATGACAGAGTATGATTTTTCCTTGGTACCATTTGGGAGTGTGTCTTTGTATGGCGTTTCTGTAAATAGCCATAAGATAGAACCCCCTGAGTGCCATAGGCAGTGGTTGTCCCAGTTGGCAATAAACATTGCAGATCGCCATCTTGATTCTTTGCTTGCCTGTGTGTGCAACGGCACCTCCGATCGAAGCGAATGCGGCCGGCAGTTTCCGGAACACATAGGCCATCTTGTAGCCAAACTGCAGAGGGGCAAGCTTTCTGATGTGATGAACTATCCGCGAGCAGAATAAGCGAGTCTTTGGCAAACGAGTTTTTGGCAATGAAATATGAGGTGCAGCTGTAACAGGAAAGCAGTTCCGCGGCGGGTCAAGGAGGAACAACAGGGGAACCTCTTCTCCCTCCTCTCGTAATTTCTGGGCCATCTCGAGGGCTATCATCCCGCCAAAACAATAGCCACCGAGTAAATAGGGACCCCTCGGCCGAACAGTCCGTATTTCCTTTAAATAGTGAGCAGCAATTTCCCTGACGGTAGTAAGCTGTATCCTTCCGTCCAGACCCTGGTGAAGAAGTCCATATAAGGGTTGATCAGCATCCAAATAGCGCGGCAGCAGGCTGTCGCTAACTTGGCCATGCACCCAGAAGAAAGGCGGCCTGCATCCAGCAGGCTCAATAGGTGTTAACGACGAAAATTCCGCTGACCAGCCTTCCCTTGTCAGCATTTCGGCTAATTGCGCAATTGAAGGGAACTGAAATATGGCCATAACAGGGAAGGTGTTTGTCGTCATCTTCCTTATTTCAGACGCTAATCGCACCGCAAGCAGGGAATGCCCTCCCAATTCAAAAAAATTGTCCGTTATTCCCACCGGCTGAACCCCGAGTATTCTTTCCCAGGCTTTGGTCAACTGAAATTCCAGGGTGTTTCGGGGAGTCACGAAGGGTTTTAGCTGCACAGGCATCGAGAGGTTCGCTATCGATAGTGCCCTTCTGTCCACCTTGCCGCTAGGAGTCAGAGGTATGGAGTCCACCATGACAAATGCAGAAGGTACCATATAGCTCGGAAGCTGCTCCCTCAGAAAACTTTTCAGTTCATCTGCCGTGACGACTGACTTCCTGTTGGGTGCTACATAAACCACCAATGCATTCCCGCCCGAGCCATTTTCGCGAGCCATGACGACCGCGTCTTTTACGCCTGCGTGGCCACGGAGCGTGGCCTCAATTTCCCCAGGCTCGATGCGGAAGCCGCGAATCTTCGCCTGTTGGTCGGTCCTCCCAAGGAATTCGATGTTGCCGTCCGCCAGATACCGCGCAAGGTCGCCTGTCTTGTAAAGCCTTGCCCCCGGTTCTCCGCTGAAGGGGTCTGGCACAAATTTCTCCATCGTTAGGTCATGTCGGTTCAAATACCCTCTCGCAAGACCAACTCCCCCTACGTGCAGTTCCCCCTGTACCCCAACGGGAACGGGATTGAGATAGCGATCCAGTATGTATATCCGCGTATTGGCTATCGGTCGCCCTATGGGAGGGAGCGCCGGCCAACTCTCCGGTACCCCCTGGAGGGCAAAAGCGGTTACGACATGGCTCTCCGAAGGCCCGTATTGATTGTAGAGCGCACAGTCGCCGAGCCTCTCCATAAACCGCGTCAGATTTTTGGTTGCCTGTAATTGCTCGCCGGCAGTAACAATCTCCTTAAGCGGAGGAAGGCTCTCCAGGCTACTTATTGCGACTTCGGAAAGAAGCTGTAGGGCCACGAAAGGGAGAAATATTCTCTCAATTTTTCGTCTATTCATAAATGTCAACAGTTCAAAGAAATCTCTCCTCAAATCTTCCTGAATGAGAACCAATTCGCCGCCTGAGAACCAGGTGGAAAATATCTCCTGGAAGGAGACATCGAAGTTTAAAGAAGCAAACTGGAGGGTCTTTCCGTCTTCAAGAATCGAGTTTTTGAGTTGCCAGGCGATCAAATTGCAGAGAACCCGGTGTTCCATCATAACCCCCTTGGGTCTTCCGGTCGACCCCGAGGTATAGATCACATAGGCAAGATTGTCTGGTCTCACGGCACAAGCGGGGTTCATCGCGCCCTCTCCCTTTATGAGCCCCAGCGCTCTGTCCAGACAAACCGTCTTCACAATGTGTTCGGGCAGCATGAACTTCAGTCTCTCCTGGGTCAATACCACGGGGCAGCCGGCATCCTCAAGCATGAACTTCAGTCGTTCCTTTGGGTACGTAGGGTCTAAAGGAACATATGCCCCTCCTGCCTTGAGAATGCCGAGGATTCCGATGATCATCTCCAATGAGCGCTCAACACAGATCCCCACCAACACCTCGGGACCAACGCCGCACTTCCTCAGGTAATGGGCCAGTTGATTTGCCTTGCTGTTGAGTTCCCTGTATGTCAGTTGCTGATCCTCAAAAACCACC
>DASRZP010000035.1 GCA_035686305.1 Thermodesulfovibrionales bacterium
CCGTGGCCGTTCCTATACCCCAACGTGCCATCAACCATCCTGAGTCTTTCAGACTTCCGCCTCCCGAGAAATGACTCGACTTCATCTTCTAAAATGGTCTGGATGTATTCCTGCATCTTTCCTCGAACCATCTCCTCTAATACCTCGTACGTCGCGCTTGACGGCCTTGCCGTCTCGGTGATACCCTTTCTCATGGTGGTGTCTCCTTCCTTTCGTTGATTTCCAGGTCAACTTAAAAGGATACACCGCCTGCTATCTATTTACACACTTTTTGATTTTACCCCGCGTCATTTTTCTGCAAGAGTTGATGAATGACGCATGAAGAACTAAGCCTCATATACCCCTCCTTGGCAAAGAGGGGTTAGGGGAGATTTTACATTCAATGCTGTTTTACCTACGTACTTGTTCATAAATGCTTGATTGTGCTCAGGTCTCTCACGAGAAATCCAGTGGACAGCCCGCCTTACAGAAAAAGAAGCATAACCCGTCACTGGCCGCGAGAGAGCAAGGCCTCAATCATCATGCGGCCATATTCGGTGAGACGCACACACTCTGAAATCATTCCGCAGTCCTCCGATACGGCCTTGGCAAAAGCCATACAGATCTTAGCAGAACACTGTCCACAGTCGATCCTTGGGAGGAGTTTGTAGATCTCAATGACTTCGATATCCATAATGATATCTTGTAGGTCAATCTTCTGTGTAAGACTAGAAGGCGCTCTTCACCACTCCTCCGTCGACGCGTAAGGGGGCGCCCGTAGTAGCGGAGGAGAGAGGGCTGGCGATATACGTTACAAGGGTCGCAACCTCTTCGGGCAAGGCAAAGCGTTTGATGAGCGATGTGGGCCGGATCTTCTCGAAAAATTCTTTTTCAAACCCGTCAAAAGACTTACCTTTCTTTTTCGAAAAGGCATCGATAAAATCATTTACCCCGCGGGACTTCGTAGGCCCCGGAAGAATACTATTCACGGTGATGCCCGTACCTGCCACTGCCTCGGCCAATCCGCGCGCTACCCCGAGGAGCGCTGTCTTCGTTACGCCATAATGGATCATTTCGGCGGGGATCTGAATACCGCTCTCACTGGAAATGAAGATAATCCGGCCCCAGTTCCGTTGTTTCATGCCCGGAAGAAAGAGTCGGGAGAGCCGCACCCCGCTTAACACATTGACCTCGAATAAACGTCGCCAGTCGTCATCCGAGATATCCTCAAAGGACTTCGGCTCATAAACGCCCAGGTTATTGACCAGGATTTCCACCTCTGGGTACTCCCGGGCGACATCCTGAGCCTTTTCGGCGGTACTGAGATCGCCGGCGAAGCCGTACAGTTTCGTGGTGAAAGTCTCACGGAGCTTCGCGAGCGCCGTCTCTACGGAAGCTGTCGAACGACCGTTGACGATGACAGAAGCTCCTTCACGGGCCAATGATTCTGCTATGGCGTACCCAATCCCGGCAGTGCTGCCGGAGACAAGGGCAAGTTTATCGGTAAGCTTGAGATCCATGCTCTTCTCCTTTGAGGTACCTCCATGGGCCTTTGAAGCGCAACGATTCCGCTAACATGCTCATGGCAAACCTTCTCAACCTCTAGTGTCATTATATCGCCCCCTGAGTTGCGAAGCAATCTGTCCGATGCCGCTCCGGCCCATTTTGCTCTTCACTATTCGACGACATGTATTTTTCGAACTTCATCCAGAATCACACCACGGCACCGCTGGGCTTTCTCGTCCCCTCCCTCTTTGTAAGGAGGCCCTTGCAGTGATTTTGAAAACGCGCGTGAAACCTGTTAAACTTATGTTATTATTTTAGAATTCATGGCAGGATATTGGTGGAAATTTGTTAAACAATGAGAGTGTAATGAAAACATTGCTATTGAATCCTCCTTCCTTCGAAAACTTCGATGGGGGCGCGGGCTCGCGTTGGCCGGCGAGACGTGAAATTACCTCATTCTGGTACCCGGTCTGGTTATCTTATCCGGCCGGTATGCTCAAAGGAAGCAAGTTGCTCGATGCACCTTCACATGGTGTTACCCCCGAGGAGACCGTAGAAATGTCTGCGGCTTATGATTTTGTTGTTGTATTTACAAGCACACCGGGTTTTAAGAACGACGTAGTTCTGGCTGAACGGATCAAGGCTGTCAAGCCCGGCATGAAAATAGCGTTTGTCGGGCCACACGTGAGCGTGCTGCCCGAGGAGAGCCTCAAAGCGTCGTCGGCGATAGATTTTGTGGCGAGGAGAGAATTCGAATACTCTGTAGTGGAGTTCGCCAGCGGCAAGGGCCTAGACGACATCAAAGGGGTCAGCTTTCGAAAAGAGGGGCAATTCATACACAATCCGGACCGCGAACCGCTGACTGACCTGGATTCACTCCCGTTTGCCGTTGAGGTTTACAAGCGCGATCTTGACATAACAAAATATAATGTTCCGTTCTTATTGTATCCTTATATTGCCTTTTATTCGTCCCGCGGCTGCCCAGCGAAATGCAGTTTTTGTTTGTGGCCTCAAACGTTCAGCGGGCATCGCTGGCGCACGCGCAGCAGCGATAACGTGGCAGAGGAGGTTCGCCGCGCACGCGAACTTTTTCCTGATGTAAAGGAAATATTTTTTGACGATGACACGTTTTCCTGGGGTAAGCGGCGTGTGCTCGATTTATGCGAGAAACTGAAGCCGATAAATTTTACCTGGTCCTGCACTTCACGCGTCCATACTGACTATGAAACGCTAAAGGCTATGCGCGAAGCGGGCTGCCGGCTCCTAATAGTCGGGTTCGAGTCAGGCGATCCAACGATTCTTCAGAATGTCTGCAAAGGAGCGTCCCCCGAACAGGCAAAGGTGTTCATGAAGAACTGCAAGAAGCTCGGAATCCTCGTTCATGGGGATTTCATCATAGGCCTTCCGGGGGAAACCCGGGAGACCATCGAAGAGACCATGAGATTTGCTCAGGAACTCGACTGCGAAACAATCCAGGTCTCTATTGCTCATGCTTTTCCCGGCACCGCAGTACATGATTACATGCGTAACCATGGCTATCTGACGGACGACGACATGTTCGATGAATTGGGGCACCAACTGGCCAACATCCGGTATCCAGGCCTGACGCGGCACGAAATCGTTGATGCAGTCGAACGCTTTTATGGGCGCTACTACTTCAGGCCCAGGATCATTCTGAGGATTATTCGCAGGGCCGTGTTTGACAGAAACGAGCGCATTCGCTTATACAGAGAAGCCAGAGAATACCTCAACCTTCGGGCCAAAAGGAAAAAGTTTGTAAAAGACGCTTCCGCGACCCAGAGGAATGCCATGTTTTAAAGATATCTGAAAAAAGCCATTTCTGTAATTGATACAGCTGGGGACGGATGTAGCGTGGAACAATAGTCGGGCATTTGAGTTTGGCATGCCCTTTGGAACGGTTGAAGAATGAATTGGGGGTGATATAGCCAGATCGCAAGCCAGAGCCCGGAGATGAAACGATCAAGAAAAAAATTTTGTCACTCCTCTTCCGAAGAAGGGATTGAAAAGGATCGGGGAAACCCGGAACCGCTCCAAGAGGATTTACCTTCCAGTTGCATAAAACGATCTTGTTCGGGAAGGCAGGTATGGTGAGAAGCCTTGTATCGCGATACCTTTGATGGCTGCCGACTGCCGCTGTATGCTCAATGCGGGAGGTCACTTACGCTGAAGTCATCGAAGTGCCTCATTGTCGGAATAGCGTCGCCTGTACAGGGCTTCGATCCATGCCTGCCTTGCCATCGTTTGCAACGTTAGGATTTACTATCGTAACAAGAGCGGTAAATATTTTTATGTATCCCGTCCACTCAAATATCGCCCGCACATCGTCGCTCACCAGCATCGCTTGTACAACTTTGTGGCACTCCTGCTCGGCGTCCTTAGGTATATTCTATATGGTATCGTGGTTGCATGTAGGATGACATAAAATGGGAACTGTGAGTAGAACGGACCGAGCGGCAGATATCAAATCAGTATTGCTGATCACCTTGTGCTTGAACATCCTTGTCTCATCAGCCAAGGTCACTTACGGCTATTGGACCCACTCCATCGCGATAATATCCGACGGCTTTCATTCCCTGTTTGATGGAATCTCCAATATCGCAGGCCTGATCGGAATACGTATCGCAGCCAGTCCACCAGATGAAGAACATCCCTACGGTCACCGGAAATATGAGACGGTATTTACTATATTTGTCGGGCTCATGATGATTCTGACCTGCACGGAGATACTGAAAGGGGCGTACAGGTCGTTGTCCGGGAGCTCCGAAGTCCGGGTAACCACGGCGAGCTTCATCGTCATGATCGCGACGATGTGTGTAAATATTTTTGTCTCGTGGTATGAGGGCCGGAAAGGGAAACAATTGAGCAGTGAGTTTCTCATCGCTGACGCCCGGCATACCAGGAACGATATTTATTCAACGTGTGGGGTGATAGCCAGCCTTATTTTGACAGAGCTGGGGTTCCCACTGGCCGACCCGCTAGCGGGAATTATTGTTGGTCTCCTTGTTGCGAAAGCAGGTATCAGCGTTATCAGAGAATCCATAGAAACACTCGTTGATAGAAAGGCGACCGATACGATCACTATAAGGAATGTCGTCTGCACTGTAGACGGTGTTAGGGATTGCCATAAGATTAGGGCGAGGGGTAACCAAAACCACATCTTTATTGATCTCCACGTGCTTGTCGATCCATCCCTCTCCGTCGAGAAGGGGCATGTAATCGCAAGTTCGGTCGAGTATGCACTGAAGAATAATATTTCAAATGTTGTCGATGTTGTTGTCCATGTCGAACCATTTCCCAAGGTTTCCCAGGATAAATAATCCCACAAGAATCGTGCGCCTTACGCGGTATCCACAGGCAATCACCGTATTTCTTCCAAATGGCGCCCTAAGGATTCCAGAGATACATGAACTGTACGCCGGAAAAGAGCGTGAGATCTTCTCCATTCATCGAGATAAGATTGATCACCTGCCGACCCTGCACAGGCGTTTCGGGGTATTCTGAATAGATATTCGATGTGAAGGTCTTGGGACGGACGTAGGTAACTACCCTGGCATTTTCGGTATGGAGCGCCTTCTTCATCGCGTGAATCGTCTCATCGAGATAGGCCGTCTCGTCTATGAGTCTGGCCTTGAGGGCGTCATCCGCCGTTACTATGCGACCGTCAGCAAGAGATCTTACTTCCTCTTCGGTGAGGACTTTCTGTCGGCCCAGGTAAACCACTCCGAGGAAGCGGGCGTAAAGTCTGTCAACGATCTCCTGAAGCATCTTTTTCTCCTCGGCGCTGCTCGGACGGAACGGTGTCCAGGCGTCCTTTTTCGGACCTGACTTGTACGTCTCGTCGGAAATCCCGATCTTGGAAAAGAGACCCTCCATGTTCAATTTTACGGCGATGACGCCTATACTGCCGGTAATGGCGGTGGGACTCGCAATGATGCGGTCTGCTGCCGAGGCAACGTAATATCCCCCTGAGGCGCCGAGTTCCATGATGTAGGCGTAAACGGGTATCTTCCTTTTATCCTTGAAGCTCATGATCTCGTGGTAGATGGTATCGCTTGCGGCTACGGTGCCGCCGGGAGAATTAATCCTTACGATTAGGCCGGCTATTTCAGGATCAGCCTCTGCCTTCAGAAGCGCCTCTCTGAAAAAGGCGACCTTCGAGGGTCCCCTCCTGGAAATCAGGCTCTCCCTTTCATCCTTGAAAGAGATCACCCCATCCAGATCGATAAGGAGCACCTTGGGCCTGCCTTCACCTTCGAGAACCTTTTCCTCAAGGGGTTCTGTCTTGGGCAGAAGGGATATATTAAGCCCGGCGCATCCCGAAAAAAGCACAAAAAACAAAGTAACGAGAATAGCGTTCCTCATGACTTGGCTCCTTGCGAAAAGAACTGAGATATATCTAAGGAGATTATATCAAAGAATGATGAGGGAAAGACGGGCGCAGAGATCAGTCGCATTTCTAGCGCTGAAGGCATCGAGGAGGAAAAGCACGCGGTGTGCCGTCCAGAGAAAAAGATTCGGGTGTATGAAGTGCGCCTTCTGTCTCGACTCCTGCAACGCTCTCTGAGATCACAGGAAAGCCAGTGCCCGCATCTCTTCCCTGAGATAAGGGGTCACACCCTTTGCGCAGGTGATGAGGATTCTGCTCTCCTTCAGGCCGTTGATATCCTTCAGCACGGATTAGGGTTCTGCAAGCACTATGTAATCCGCATCTGCAATCGAAACGATATCCTTATCCACATGTCCCGGGACTTCCGGGAGTATCACCCTGCTTCTCCCCGCAGAGCCTTTTTTCAGATGCTCCGGAATTCCTCTTTTCCAGGCGTGGCCAATTCCTGCCAGCACCACTACGGTGCGATCGGCATTCTTGTTGAGGTAGTCCTCGAGATGGAAGGCCATAGATCTATCCCAGACCATCTGTGCCTCGCAGAAATAGAGAAATGAACTGTCCTGAGCATGTCTCCTGTATGCTTTTCTGATGAAATCCATATATGCAGGATCGACGTTGCAGCTTATGCCCTGGGGCAGTTGACTCTTCTCCGCGGGAGTGAGGGAGGCGAAGCCCCTTTGAGAGACCTTCCGTATGATCTCATCGGGGACATTCAGTGCGGCCATGGGTATGGTATGCTCTCGGGCATAAAGAAAGATGTCACGGTAAAGCGGCCAAGGGAGCCTCCAGTTGTCGTAATAGGCATCGAGGAAGCGATCTAGGCCCAGTCTGCCCGATGTCCATCGGTCAAGAATCTTCTGGCTCCCTGTCATAAACATCTCAAGGCCGATGGCAAGCGGAATGTCTGCTTCATGGAGCGCCTGTATGATCTCCAGCTGTATTGCGTGGTCCCTCATACTGTCGTGAGATTCCCCTACAAAGACAAAATTTGCGCCCCTAATCTCCCTGATCATCTGTCCGAAGCTGATCACGCGTCCGTCGCTCACCCTCAGGACAGAGCCTGAGGCAGCGCAGGTCGGTGAAAGAAGAAGGCAGAAGGAGAGCGCGACTGCAGATATCAAAGATATCAACCATCTCTGCCAGGCTCGATCGGTTCTCATGCTGCGGCCCTCTCTCAATGATACACTGCTGGACATTTCTGATGTTCAATTACATTGTAGCGTTTCCTCGGGTACAGTCAAGCTTCGGGCGGTGACGACCAGGGAGTGACGGTCGTGTCGGGTTCTCTACGACAGAAGAAGTCAAGGGTCTCCTATGGGTTTATGAAGAGTATCCATTTCTTCATGGATTGTAGTATCTCTTCTTTTTCGGGAGATATTCCTGCTCAACAAAACCGCCATAGTCGTGGGGATATTTATAACCCTTTCCGTGGCCGAGCTTTTCTGCGCCCCGATAGTGGCTGTCTTTGAGATGATCGGGCACCTCGAGGGTCTCTTCGTTCTTGACGTCCTCAGTCGCCGCCTCTATCGCCCTGTAAGACGCGTTGCTCTTCGGCGCAGTGCAGACGTAGAGGGTCGCCTGGGCAAGGGGGATACGGGCCTCAGGCATTCCGATGAACTCAACCGCCCTCAGTGCTGAGGTGGCAACTACGAGTGCCATGGGGTCTGCATTCCCCACGTCCTCTGACGCACATATAACGATCCGTCGCGCAATGAATCTCGGGTCTTCTCCGGCGTAAAGCATCTTTGCGAGATAATAGACTGCCGCATCGGGGTCCGATCCCCGCATGCTCTTGATAAAGGCAGAGATCGTGTCGTAGTGCTGGTCACCTTTCTTGTCATAGAGAACGGCCTTTTTCTGGATCGATTCCTCGGCTATCGGCAGGCTTATTCTGATAATTCCCCTTTCATCGGGTGCGGTCGTGAGAGCAGCTATCTCAAGCGATGAAAGGGCCTTTCTCCCGTCGCCGTCGGACATCTTCGAGATATGCCGTAGCGCCTCTTCGTCAGCCTCGATCCTGAGTTTCCCGAGACCCCTCTCATTGTCACGGAGGGCCCTGTCGAGGATCCCGAGGAGATCTTCTTGAGAGAGAGGCTTCAGTTCGAATACCTGGCTCCGCGAGAGGAGGGCGCTGTTAACATAAAAGAAGGGGTTTTCTACCGTGGCCGCTATGAGGGTGATGTTACCCTCCTCAACATCGGGAAGGAGAGCGTCCTGCTGGAGCTTGTTGAAGCGATGTATTTCGTCGAGGAAGAGGATGGTTCTCGTGCCCCTTCCCAGGTGCGCCCGGGCGTTCTGTATGACTTTCCTGAGGTCATCGAGACCGGCTGTCGCTGCATTGAGCCACTCGAATCGGGCATTCGTCTTTGCTGCGATTACCCTGGCAAGGGCGGTCTTACCCGTGCCGGGAGGTCCGTAAAGGATTATCGAGGTGATCCTGTCCGCCTCTATCGCCCGTCTAAGGAGCTTGCCTTCGCCGAGAATATGCCCTTGTCCGGCATACTCGTCGAGGTTCCTCGGACACATGCGATAGGCAAGGGGTTCATGAAGGTTTTCGTCATGAAAGAGATCCATACTGAACTCTAACGCTTTTACGGCTGTTCTGTCCAGATCAAGGGAAGCGCGAGACCGGGGCAAGGGGTATGGTAGAATAATAATGATCTCCAATCTGAAAAAATCCTCAATGCCATTATTGAAAGGGGTCCTTTATGCTGAAAAGAGAAGCGGTAGATTCTTCGACGATCAGGGTGATACTCCGTGACGGACGGAGCCTCAAGGTGAGGCCCATCAGTCCGCAGGACAGGGAGAAGCTGAGAGATCTCTTCTACCGGTTGAGCCCCCAGACCCGTTATTTCCGGTTCGGCTACATGAAGACCTATATCAGCGAGGAGGAATTGACCTACTTCGCTGAAGTCGACCCTCCCGATGTGTATGCATACGTCGCCCTCACAGGAGAGGGAGAGGATGAGAAGATCGTTGCCGTCGGAAGGTGGTTTCTCAATCCCGACCGAAGAACTGCAGAGATATCCTTTGTCGTCGAGGACAAGATACAGGTCAGGGGGGTCGGAACGGCGCTTCTCGAGCAGCTTGTCGAGGCAGCCCTCAGGTACAAGATAAAGGCTTTTGTGGCAAGGATATTGCTGGAGAACACCCGAATGATGGAGGTCTTTGAAGAGTCCGGTTTCAAAATCGGCAAGAAGGTGCATGAGGATGCTTACGAGATCACCTTCGACCTCGAGGAGCAGGAGGAATATGATAAGAGGCAAGCCCACCGCGAGCACATCGCGAGGTCGGCGGGTGTGCGGAAGATCCTCTGTCCCGGGAGCGTCGCGGTCATCGGCGCATCACGGGACACTGACAGTGTGGGCGGCAAGGTCTTTCGCAACCTGCTTCATGAGATCTTCTCCGGCCCGATCTTCCCGGTGAATCCTAAGTCCTTCTCCGTGGGAGGTGTTCTCTGCTATGCGTCGGTGGACGACGTTCCTGCTGATGTCGATCTTGCCGTAGTCGTTATCCCCGCCGCCAAGGTTCTCGACATCGTCGATGAATGCGGGAAAAAGGGTGTTGCCGGGTTGATCATCATATCTGCAGGCTTCGCTGAGAGCGGTCCCGAGGGTAAAGAGCGGCAGAGGCAGCTGAGGGAGAAAATCCTCTCCTATGGAATGCGGTGCGTCGGCCCAAACTGTCTCGGTGTCATCAATACTGATCCGGCGGTCAATCTGAACGCAACCTTCTGCCGCATCAAGCCAAGGAGGGGTGGCCTGAGCATAAGTTCCCACAGCGGTGCCCTCGGTCTGGCGCTCCTTGATTACGCAAAGGGTAATGACCTCGGAATCGCTCACTTCGCAAGTATCGGCAACCGCGTTGATATCTCCTCAAATGATCTCATGGAATTCTGGGAGGACGACGAGTACACAAAGGTCATTCTCCTCTATCTCGAGAGCTTTGGGAATCCTCGTAAATTCAGCCGCATTGCACGCCGCGTCTCACGGACAAAACCGATAATTGCCCTCAAGGCCGGGAGGAGTGACGTGGGCAGAAGGGCGGCGAGCTCTCATACCGGGGCCCTCGCGGCCTCGGACATCGCCGTTGATGCCCTTTTCCGCCAGGCCGGCGTGATAAGGGTCAACACGATAGAGGAGATGTTCAATGTGGCAAAGAGCCTCGTTGACCAGCCCATACCAAAGGGGCCGAGGGTCGCTATCCTCACGAATGCGGGCGGCCCCGGTGTTCTGGCTGCCGATGCGGCCATCGGCCTGGGTCTCAGCGTACCGACGCTGTCGGAAGAGACCCAGAGAAGACTGAAGGATTTCCTGCCCAGGGAGGCTGCCTTCGCGAACCCTGTGGATATGATCGCCTCTGCTCCTGGAGAGCACTTTGAGCGGGGACTGAAGGTGCTCCTCGATGACCTTGATATCGACGCGATCCTCGTTATGAATGTCGCGATACGGCCTTCTGAAGAAATTGCAGCGGGTATTCGGAGGGCAATGACAGGATATGAGGGCGACAAGACCGTGATAGCCTCTTTCTTAATGTCCGAGGCCCATTCGATTGACCTTCGGTATGACGGTCAGAAACAGGTCCCGCTTTACGCTTTTCCCGAAGACGCCATACTGGCACTCTCCCATGCCTATCCTTATGGCCAGCACAGAAGTCGTGAAGAGGGGCATATCCCGGTATTCGCTGATATCAGCGAGGAAAGGGCCAGGAAGTATCTTGAAGCAGCAGGTGTTCTCACTGACGAAGGCTGCTGGCTGCCGCCTGAGGTTGCGACGGGGCTCTTTAAGGAGTACGGCATACCCGCTATCGATACGAGGGCTGCTTTCTCTGCTGAGGAAGCGGCTGATTGTGCTGAGAAAATCGGTTTCCCCGTGGTGATGAAACTCCGCTCGAAGACCATCACCCACAAGACCGATGTGGGCGGAATTATCCTCGGCCTCAAGGATGATGAGGAGGTGAGGCAGGCCTTTGACGAGATAAGGACCCGCCTGAAGGCGATGGGAAGGGGGGCTGAAATGGAAGGCGTTATACTGCAGCCGATGATCGAGGGAGGCCAGGAGGTGATCGTCGGCATGTCTCAGGACCCTGTGTTCGGCCCGCTCATGATGGTTGGCCTTGGCGGCATCCACGTCGAACTCATCAAGGACGTCGCTTTTTCCCTTCACCCGTTACGCGACGGGGACCCTGACTATATGCTCAGCCAGCTGAAGAGCCTGCCTTTACTGCAGGGCTGGCGGGGGAGTCCGCCAAAGGACATCGATGTGCTCAAAGACGTCCTTCTCCGGTTCTCTGCGCTCATCGAAGACTTTACAGAGATCGCCGAGGTCGAGATAAATCCGCTCATCGTCTTTGACAAAGGCAAGGGATGTGCGGTCGTTGATGCCCGCGTATTGTGCAAGAAGGCTGGCGATCATTAGGCGGCCAGCCCTTCGCCGAGAAAGGAGCTCCCCGGGAAGGCTCTTTATTCAGTACTAAAATTCCTGTCAGGAGCACAGGCTGCGAGCCTTTCCCTGCCGTAAGGCGAAAGCCGGCGCAATTCCCTGATTATGGGCGGCAAAACTTCAACAACCCTGTCGATCTCTGCCTCGGTATTGTAGCGGCTGAGGGAGAACCTGATCGAGCCGTGGATGGCGGTGAAGGGGATTCCCATCGCCCTGAGCACATGGCTTGGTTCAAGGGAACCCGTTGTGCATGCCGATCCCGATGATGCGCATATGCCGAATTCGTCAAGCCTCAGGAGGATGGCCTCTCCCTCAACGTACTCGAAACTGATGTTCGTGGTGTTCGGAAGCCGGTGCTCCCTGTCGCCATTGACCCTTGCGTCGGGGCATCTCGCGAGGAGTGCACTTTCGAGCCTGTCCCTCAGGGAGCCGACGAAGAGACGTTCTTCATTGATCCTTTGCCTCGCAAGCTCACAGGCCCTTCCGAGGGCGATGGCGGATGCGATATTCTCTGTCCCTGCCCTCCTTCCGCGCTCCTGATGGCCGCCGATGATATAGGGATAGAAGCGTGTGCCTTTCCTCACATAGAGCACACCGACACCTTTGGGAGCGTGGAGCTTGTGGCCTGACAGGGAGAGCATATCAACCGTCAGTCTCTTTACATCAATCGGGATCTTGCCTGCCACCTGAACGGCATCAGTGTGAAAGAGGATCCCCCGCTCTCTCAGGACCTCTCCCATTTCAGCTACCGGGAATATCACGCCTGTCTCGTTGTTCGCATACATGATCGAAACTATTGCGGTATCATCATCGATCGCTCTCGAGAAGAATTCCCTATCGAGCCTCCCGAGGCTGTCAACAGGAACGAAGGTGACGCGGAATCCCCTCCTCGCGAAGTGTTTCGAAAAGTTGAAGACGGCGGGATGCTCGACCTTCGATGTGATGATATGCCTCTTGCGGGGATAGGACTCTATGGCGCTCATGATCGCGGTGTTGTCGCTTTCGGTGCCGCAACTCGTGAAGATGACCTCTTCCGGTTCTGCATTGATAAGCGCGGCGACTTTTGCCCGCGCTTCTTCCAGGGTCCTGTGGAGCTGTCCGCCGAAGGTATGCATGCTTGAGGGGTTGCCATAGAAGTCTCTTAGATAGGGGAGCATCTCATCGAGGACTTCCGGGGCTACTGCCGTGGTCGCATTATTGTCGAGATAAATTGGCTTCACGCCTCCTCCACGATAAGATCTTTGCTGACAAGTTCCCTCAGTTTTTCCTCAATACCCTTTATGGTGACGCCGCCCATGGGACAGGAGACACACATTGCCCTCAGGGCTATGATGACCCTGTTGCCGTCTATGTCAATAAGCTTAAGATCTCCGCCATCTGCCTGCAGGGCCGGGCGTATCTCTTTTTCGAGGACGTCCTCGACGAGGGCTATCTTCTGGAGGTTCGTCATTTTTTTCTGCGTATGAGGTTTTTCAGAAGGGGGGGTGGTGATCCAGAGCTCCTTCAGGATCGCCTCGACGGCCGGGATACAGGCGCCGCAGCCGCCGCCTGCCTTTGTGTAGTTCGTAATCTCTTCAACCGTCGTAAGGCGGTTTTCGATGGCAACGCGCCGTATCTTCTCTTCTGAGACCTCAAAACACTTGCAGATGATCTTCTCCGCAACCTCAGGTGCTTTCTCTTCGCCCCGGTAATTGGCAACTGCGGCCTCCAGGGCCTCTCTGCCCATGACCGAGCAGTGCATCTTCTCAGCAGGCAGGCCGCCTAGGTAATCTGCAATGTCCTGATTGGAGATCGTGAGGGCCTCATCGACGGTCTTGCCTTTGATGAGTTCCGTGAGGACTGAGGAGCTTGCGATGGCAGAGGCGCAGCCGAAGGTCTGAAATTTCGCATCAACGATCCTCCCCGTCTCTTTATCGACCTTAATCGTCAGTTTCAGTGCATCCCCGCAGAGTATGCTCCCGACCTCTCCGATGCCGTCGGGGTTCTCGATCTCGCCGACGTTCTTCGGATGAAGGAAGAAATCTTTTACCTTTTTCGTGTACTCCCACATGATTTATACATACCAGAGAATGGAGGGCAAGTCAAACTGTCCGTAATGAACATCCTGAATCGTCGTCTGTCGGCGTGATCTTCGTTGGGGCTGGCTATGAGATTTTTTTCTTGACTTTAAAGAGGACAAATGCTATCCTATTTACATAGAGAGAGGTGGAGAGATCGAGATGACCGCATGAAGCCAGACACTGCGGGAGAACGGGAAAGAGAAGAGAAGCCCGGAAGTTGGGAGAAAGTACCAAAAACGGGTTAAAGAAAGGAGAAAGTCATGGCATTTTCAACATCCAAAAAAGGCGTCAGGGACTACTGTGACACCGTTTATACTGAATTAACGGGTATGAAGTCACGTCTTGACGATATCGTAAAAGAGATTAAGCTTATGAAGGGACCGGAAGCTGACCTACTCAGGTCGCATATACCGCATCTCGTCGAACTATCTGACAAAATCGGCTGGAAACTCGACCTGTTTCTGAAGGTCTGTCCCTCTGACTGGAAAGGATATGCTGCCGAGTTCGAACCGTCTGCTTCTGTCCTCGGGACAACGGAGTCAATACCCGGAGGGTATCCGGGCGGCTAATTTCCGATCTTTGAGAATACTGACACGAAATCCCGTTATTTACTGACGGCTGGAGACGCAAGTTCCAGTCGTTTCTTTTTGTTTGAGGCCGTCCCATACTCTGAGAAAGTCTTCAGACTTTGCCGTTGACCACAGAAGGAGATGTCCCTACGAAAGAAGATTCCTTGGGATGTTCGTACTTCCAAAGGCTGCCCATGCCATCTTTTTCGGACAATTTCGAGAAAGACTTTAGCAAGCGGCAGGAGACCTCAGGCCGGATACATTCCTGATAAGACGGTGAGGATGGTCTATGGTAAAATGATGCTAAAAAGAAGTCCTTAACGAAGAGGAGGGTGGCATCATGTTCCATACGGCGGACCCGAAGGACATCATGGAAGGCAGGATAACAGATGTCTATTTTGAGAGGACTCTCACGATACTGAAGGCAAAGGGTATCAATCCTGTTGTCAAGGCCGAATTCATCGCAAAGACCCTCCCCGATAACTGGCCGTGGGCATTGTTCGCAGGCATCGAGGAGGCGCTGAGCCTCATGAAGGATCTTCCGATTAAGGTTAGAGCGATGCGGGAAGGGACGGTCTTCTATCCTTACGAGCCTGTGATGGAGATCGAGGGAAGGTACCAGGACTTCTGCGTTTACGAGACCGCCCTTCTCGGCCTCATATGCCAGGCCTCCGGCGTTGCCACAAAGGCTGCACGGTTCAAGAAACTCGCAGGGGAGAGGCCGGTGATCAGCTTTGGCGCAAGGAGGATGCATCCCGTCCTTGCTCCTATGATTGAGAGAAATGCCTACATCGGCGGCTGTGACGGTGTCGCGGTGGTCAAATCCGGTGAGATCATCGGAGAAGACCCGATGGGAACCATGCCCCATGCATTGATCATCTGCACGGGTTCAACGGTGGAGGCGATAAAGGCCTTCGACGAGGTCCTGGAGCCGAAGATAAAGCGCGTTGCGCTCATCGATACCTTTCTTGACGAGAAATTCGAAGTTTTGAACGTTGCTGAAGCCATGGGCGAGAGGCTCTTTGCTGTCAGGTTCGACACACCGGGATCTAGGAGAGGGAACTTCTACCGGATTCTTGAGGAATGCAGGTGGGAGTTGCATCTCAGGGGTTACAGGGATATTAAGTTCTATGTAAGCGGCGGAATCAAGGAGGATGACCTGGCTGGTCTTAATCCTGTCGTCGATGGATACGGCATCGGCACTTCGATCAGTAATGCCCCTGTGGTGGATTACGCGATGGACATCATGGAATGTGAGGGCAAGCCCATTGCCAAGAGAGGCAAGTGGTCAGGCTCCAAGAGGGTGCTGAGATGTCCTTCCTGCTCAGAGCGGCTCATAGTGCCGAACAATAAGGAGCGGCACATCTGCAACTGCGGCGAGCTCTTTGTCGACATCCTCGTCCCCGTCCTTGACAACGGCAAATATCTCACAGATATGCCGTCTCATAAAGAGATCAGGGAATTCGTGTTGAAGCAGACGGAGGCATTGGGAGAGACGCTCTAGCTATGGGAATGACCATGGGCAGTCACGTCCTCTATGTTGCCCCTTTCAAATAGGCAGCCTTATGTTCTTTATCCTCTCTGCAATCTTTTTATGGAGTTCACTGGGGATCGTGATTAGGCTTTCGGACATTCCGGTTCATATCCTGATATTTTTTTCCTGTCTTATCTCGACCGTGATCATCGGTCCGGTATTCATGAGAGAGAAATACCGGCGGCTTATCCCGCGGGGCAGGGGTTTTCTCTCATTCATCATCCTTGGTCCCCTGAGCCTGCTCAACACCTTCTCTTTCTTCTATGCGTACAAGAACACAACGATCGCAAACAGCGTCCTGACTCACTATACCGCACCTATCTTTGTTGCCTTTCTTGCGCCCATATTTTTGCGTGAGCGACTGACAGGGAAGATCGTTCTTTCGGTCACTATCGCCACGGCCGGTCTGTGGACACTCCTCGATGTCTCAGTCAGCGGCTTTGTCTCCATGGCGGTCACGGGCAACAGGGATACCGGCGGTATTCTTGCAGGGCTTTTTTCAGGCTTTGCCTACGGAATGCTCGTAATCCTCATCCGGATATTCGCACAAAACTACCATCCCATGATTATGACCTTTTTTCAGAACCTCGTTGTTGCAGCCCTCCTCGTGCCCTTCGTCGGGATGGAGCGGGGTTATTCTTCCGCTCCCTGGGCCTTTGGAGTCATGGGCATTGTCCATTCCACGATAGCGCCTCTTCTCTATTTCAGGGGGATGAGGGTTGTAACGGCAAACAGGGCGGCCATTCTCGGCTATCTTGAACCTGTCTGTGCCATCATCTTCGGTGCGATATTCCTTGGCGAGGTCATAACTTATAAGACCGTAATCGGAGGGGCGCTGATACTCTTTTCAGGGTACCTGACGATAAGAGATTGATCTTACTTCCCTTCGCTTAAGCTTCGAACGCCAGACTCGGGCTTGGAATCCAGATTGCCAATAGGGCAGGCCTCAGGAGTCGCCTTGAACTCGTCGACGGGGTATCACCTGAGAGTTTTTGTCACTCCCGGTGCGGGGTCGCCCGGGCGATGGAGGCCTTCAGCGATCGAGGATCATAAAGGGGTTGCTCTTTGCGCCCGCCCGCATAAGTTACAAAAAAACCTTGACTTTTTCCTCTTCCAAACAATACAATTTTGCTGATACCATAAGGGGCATTGCCCTTCTTCGTTCATATCAAAAAGTCTTGAGGGCTCGGTACCTCAGAGGGAAGGAACCATGGGACATAAACTTCTCCTTGCTGATGACAGCATAACGATCCAGAAAGTCGTCGAGCTCGTCCTCGCCGGGGAGGGCTTTGATATTAAGGCTACCAATAACGGGGACGAGGCCTTATCCGCACGACCTTCGTTTAATCCGGATGTCATCCTGGCCGACATCGCGATGCCCGTTATGAACGGTTATCAGCTCTGTGAGAAGATCAAGTCTAACCCCGAGACAAGGAACATACCGGTTATATTACTCGCTGGGGCCTTTGAACCCATTGACGAAGCCCTTGCACGCAAGGTTGGGGCAGATGACTATATTGTTAAGCCCTTTGAATCTCAGGATCTCATCAGCAAAGTGAATGCCGTTATTGCCCGCGAAGCAGGGGAGGGCGTCTCCGGAGAAAGGCCAGAGGCCGAGGCTGTCGAAGCGGTCGTTGCAGAAGAAGACCTCTGGACGATGGAAGAGATTGGGGCTGAAGCGGCCAGTGAAGAAGCGGTAACCCCTGAGACCCTTTTGGGGGAAGTGGCAGGCCTTGGGGAAGCCTTTGAGCCGATCGAAGAGATCAAGGCAGAGATAGATGAACAGGAATTTCAGCCGCTTTCCGTTGAGGAGAGCATTATTGAGGAGTTTGTAGCACAACCGGAGACCGTGCCTGCTCCCGAGGCACAGCCGCCGGCTTTTCTGCAGCCTCAGATTGAAGTTCCATCACGGGACGAGGTAGTTGAGATATTCAGGAAGGCCGTTGATGAAAAGGTCGCGTCCCTCGTATCCGCTGAGGATATAAGGCACTCCCTGAAAGGAGCCATCGAGCAAAGGATTGTTCCTGCAGTCTCAGCGATCGACGTCAAAGATTCCCTGCTCGCTGCGACTGCCCCTGCAATCAGGGAGTCTGCAGAAACGGTCATGTCAGAGATCGCCCCGAAAATCATCGAGAGGATCCTCAGCGAGAAACTGCAGGATGTCATGGCGTCTCTGAGTAAAGAGATCGAGAAGGTTATCTGGGAGACCGTACCCCAGCTTGCTGAGACGATGATTTCGAAGGAAATAGAAAAGATTAAGGCCGAGATGTAGGAAACATGTAAAGAACGTATATAATCAAGAAGGATGAATATATGAAGGGCTGAGGAGAGAGAAGGAATTATCATTCTAAGACCCGTGTTCATCTCCTGCCTTCATCACGCATTATCAAGCCTTGTTTCACGCTCCCTCACAGAGTTCCTTTGAATAACGTTACGATGAAAGAATTGGAAAAGAGCTATAACCCCAAGGGAATCGAGGGGAAGTGGTACACCCTCTGGTCTGAAAGAGGCTATTTCAGTCCCGAGGCTTCCGGGGGAAAACCATACTCCATCGTTATCCCTCCGCCGAATGTCACCGGCTCTCTCCATATGGGCCATGCCCTGAACGCAGCGCTCCAGGATATCCTCATACGGTGGAAGCGGATGCTGGGCTATCGGTGCCTCTGGGTCCCTGGCACTGACCATGCCGGGATCGCTACACAGAATGTGGTGGAGCGGGAGCTCGCAAAGGAAGGGCTTGACAGAAACACCCTCGGGAGAGAGGCCTTCATTGAGAGGATATGGAAATGGAAGGCCGAATATGGCGGCAGGATCATCCACCAGCTGAAGAGGATAGGGGCATCCTGTGACTGGTCACGAGAGCGGTTTACTCTCGACGAAGGACTCTCGAGGGCAGTAAGGGAAGTCTTTGTCAGGCTCTATGAAGAAGGGCTTATCTATCGTGATAACAGACTCATCAACTGGTGTCCGCGATGCCACACGGCTCTCTCTGATCTTGAGGTCGAACACGAAGAACTCGATGGCCTTCTTACGTACCTTCGGTACCCCCTCTCTGATGGCGGAGGATATGTCATCGTTGCAACGACACGGCCCGAGACCATGCTTGGAGATACGGCGGTGGCTGTCAATCCTGGAGATGAACGTTACCGGGACATCATCGGTAAGACCCTTCAACTCCCGCTCACGGGCAGAGCCATTCCGGTAATATCCGACAGCGCCGTCGATCCTTCCTTCGGCACCGGCGCTGTTAAGGTGACGCCGGCCCATGATTTCAACGACGAGGCGATGGCAAAACGTCAAAGCCCCCCCTTGGACTTTGTCACCGTCATTGACGATAGGGGAAGGATGACCGAAGACGCCGGAAGGGTCTATGCCGGAATGGACAGATATGAATGCAGGAGAAGGGTTGTCAAAGATTTAAAGGAAGCCGGTCTCCTCGAGAAGGAGGAAAAATATCGCTATTCCGTGGGGCATTGCTACCGGTGTAAGACGATTATTGAACCCCTCTCGACCCTCCAGTGGTATGTAAGTGTGAAGCCCCTTGCCGGCGAGGCTATGACAGCGGTCAAAGACGGTAGGATCAGGATAGTCCCCGGCACCTGGGAGAACACGTATTTTTCATGGATGGAGAATATCAAGGACTGGTGCATATCACGGCAGATATGGTGGGGGCACAGGATACCGGTATGGTACTGTCAGGAGATGGAAAATGAAGACTGCAGGAGGCGGAAGGGGGTCGTCGTTCTCCGTGAGACACCCAGGGAATGTCCTTATTGCGGTTCGCTGAAATTGGTCCAGGACGAAGATGTCCTCGATACGTGGTTTTCATCGTCCCTCTGGCCCTTTTCTACCCTGGGATGGCCTGATGAAACAGCCGACCTGAGGACCTTCTATCCCACAAGCGTGCTCGTTACCGGCTTTGACATCCTCTTTTTCTGGGTGGCAAGGATGAGCATGATGGGAATAAAGTTCATGGAGGCCGTTCCTTTCAGGGACGTTTACATCCATGCCCTTGTGAGGGACTCAAAGGGACAAAAAATGTCGAAGTCAAAGGGCAATGTTGTGGACCCCCTTATCATGATAGAGAAGTACGGAGCCGATGCCTTCAGATTTTCCCTTGCGGCCTTTGCTGCGCAGGGGAGAGACATACGTTTCTCCGAAGAGCGTGTTGAAGGCTACCGATATTTTGTGAACAAGCTCTGGAATGCGGCGCGCTTCGTTATGATGAATGCAGAAGCTGCGGGTGTTGCGGCGGATGTGCGTCAGAGTGGTCTGCGTGCGGTTAAAGACCTGGCCGGAAGATGGGTCTTGTCCAGACTTGCCGCCACAACAGAGGAAGTCAACAAGGCCCTTGGGGACTACCGGTTTAATGATGCTGCGAGCAGCATCTATCAGTTCATCTGGCACGAGTTCTGCGACTGGTATATAGAGATGTCGAAAGATGCCCTTTACAGTGATGCCGGCGACAAGGCTGAAACGATCTCCTGCCTGCTCTCCGTGCTTGATAGTTCACTGCGCCTGCTCCATCCCTTTATGCCATTTGTTACTGAGGAGGTTTGGCAGAGCATAGGGAAGGCGGGAGAGAAGTCCGGGGAAAGCATAGTCATATCACCCTATCCCACTGACCTACCGAGGGATCATGACGCTGAAGAGGAGATGTTTTATCTCATGGAGGCCGTTGTCGGTATACGGAATGTCAGGGGAGAGATGAACATCTCTCCCGGCCTCGAGGTGAGGGCCTTTGTGAGGACCTTTACCGACAGGGCCTCTGAGGTACTGATGGAGAACAGCTCCTTCATCAAGAGGCTCGCGAGGGTTACGGAGATGACGATAGGAAGGGGGATAGAACGGCCAAAGGGAGCTGCCACGGCGGTTAAAGACTCCTTTGAGATCTATGTACCCCTTGAAGGGCTTCTCAATATTACTGCTGAGATTGACAGGCTCATGAAGGAGAAGAAAAAAGTGGAAGAGTCACTGGGCCTTCTGGAGAGGAAGATGATGAATGATGACTTCTTGAAAAGGGCGCCAAGGGATATTGTCGAAAAGGAAAAGGCAAAGCATCAGGAACTCATGCAGAGGGACGAGAGGCTTGAGCTGGGTATTCAAAGGCTGAAGGAAGTGGAGGTCAAGAATGGCTGATCCGGAAGTGAAAGAGCTCGCAGGTGCAGACCTGGAATTCGTAGAAGCAGAATTTCTCACGATCAGGCAGAGTACGGTAAGATCCGTTGAAGGAGGACACGTAGAACTTCAGCAGGTCGGGGCTCTGAGTCTGGACGGTGAACGGGTTGAGATGACCCAGAGCGCCTCGACGATTGTCCGTGGTGGAGATATCACTCTTAATCAGGGGATAAGCGTCGTTACAGCGGGCAATGCTGTTAGTCTAAATTACTCCTTCTCGCAGATATCGCTGTCGAGGGATAGTACCACGGTGAGCAGGAGCGCCGTCGGCATTATGGGCGCGAGAACAATTACCGCTGAAAACTCTGCATCGATTCTCACCATAGCAAACAGAGTCGAAGGAGAGATGACGACGCTCCTTGACTGGCGCTCTGCGCTGGCCCTCGGCGCCGTTTTCGGAGGGATCCTCGGGTTCTTCTCGCTTTTCAGGAAGAGATAGACAGAGGAGATGAACGGTGGGAAGGGTAAGAGGTAATGTGAGCCTGCTCTCCCTTCCCGGTCCTTAGCGCCATGTATATACCCTACCACGTCAGGAGGAGCATCCGTTTTGCCCTTGAAGAGGACATAGGGAACGGTGATATCACAACGACGCTCATCGTTCCTGAAGATCAGAAGTCAAGGGCAGCGATTGTCGCAAAGGCTGGTTTTATCGTCGCAGGTATCCCCTTTGCCATGGAAGCATTCAACGCCGTTGACGGGAAGACGGATTGGAAGATCTTTTCTCGCGAGGGCTCGGTGGTGAAGCGGGGAGATGTCATCGCAGAGATATCCGGAAGCACAAGGGCGCTGCTCACCAGTGAACGTGTGGGCCTCAATGTCCTCCAGAGACTTTCAGGCATCGCCACACTTACCGGCGCGTTCGTCAAGAGGGTCAGGGGTACTCATGTGAAGATCATGGATACCAGAAAGACCTCTCCGGGACTGCGGTTCATGGAGAAATATGCGGTGAGGATGGGCGGGGGCCACAATCACCGGTTTGGATTGTATGACGGCATCCTGATCAAGGATAACCATATCGAGGCTGCAGGGAGCGTGAGAAAGGCTGTCAGCGCAGCGAGGGAGGCACATCGCCTCATGAAGATAGAAGTTGAGGTGGAGAATCTTGAAGACCTCCGGGAGGCAATTCGCGCGGGTGCCGATGTCATTATGCTCGATAACATGTCTCTTGAAGACATGAGTCAGGCCGTGAAGGTCGCAAAGGGGAAGGTCCTTCTTGAGGCGTCGGGCAACATGAGCATTGGGAGGGTGCGTGCCGTTGCTGAAACAGGCGTCGATCTTATATCTGTGGGTCTTCTCACCCATTCCGCGCCCGCTGCCGATATCAGCATGAAGATCGTGGGGTGATGACTTCTTCTGAGAAGATGCTCTCCTTCGTCTTGACACACCGAAAGCTTAATTGTTACATTATTAGCACTCTCTCTGTTAGAGTGCTAACGCGAGGTGAAAGGCATGATTGACGAAAGACTGGAAAGGGTACTGTGGGCAGTGGTTGAGAGTTATATCACGAACCCCGATCCCGTGGGGTCGCGATTCGTAACAAAGAAGTACGCCTTCAACCTTTCACCGGCAACAATACGGAACATCATGGCCGATCTCGAGGAACTGGGCTTTCTGAGGCAGCCTCACACCTCGGCCGGACGAATCCCGACGGACAAGGGGTATCGGTTCTATGTTGACCACCTCCATAGGCGTGAGGTTTCGAATGAGGCTGCCCTAGCACATGAGCTCTCGGAAAGACTCGAAAATATCAGGACTGATATCAATGGTCTTCTCGGCGAAATCGCGAGGATGCTTTCACTCCGCTCCCACTATCTCGGCGTGGCCCTCCCGCCGAAGCGAGAGAAGACGACATTGAGGAGGATAAACTTTTTCCGGTACAAAAAAGGGTATTTGGCGGTAACGCTCCTTACTGACGAAGGCGTCGTTGAGAACAAGGTCCTCCGATGCGATTGCGACATGACGCAGCGTGACCTTATGAGGATCTCAGAATATCTCAATGCCGAGTTTACTGGTTATACGATCGACGAAATTCGATCAAGGGTTGTAAAGGAGATGGAGCGTGACAAGATCCTCTGCGATTCCCTGATTTCGCGTGCCATACGGATATGTGAGGAGGCGCTCCATTTCGACTCGGATGATCTCTTCATCTCGGGGTTCTCAGAGGTGCTGGGACTTCCTGATTTTTCAGACCTTGACAGGATCAAGGAGATCTCAAGGACGATTGAAGACAAACATCTCATCATAAAAGTCCTCGATAGACTCTCGGAGTCTGAAGGGGTGAACGTGGTCATCGGTTCCGAACACTCCGCAACAGAGTTGAAGAAGATGAGTATGGTGGTCTCCTCGTACAAGGAGGGTGACAGGCATATCGGGACCATAGGGATTATTGGACCGACGAGAATGGACTATCTCAAGGCGATAGAGATCGTTGATACAACGGCAAAATTCCTGACGCGGGTCCTGACGGAACGATAGGATTCACGTCATCACGTTTTATGGATACCGAGGAGGTTAGTGTGGACGAAGACGTTGGCAAAGAGGAAAAAGAAGAGACAATGGAAGCGAAACCAGCGGAAGATACGGGTGAAAAGAAACCTTCAGCTGACAACGACCTGGCCGAATTAAGAGATAGGTATCTTAGGCTCTATGCTGAGTTTGAGAACTACAAGAAGCGGGTGCAGAAGGACAAGGAAGAGCTCGTCAAGTATGGTAACGAAGCGCTCTTGTATGAGATGCTCCCTGTCATCGACAATCTCGAGATGGCCTTGCGGCATTCTGGGAATTCGGTCAACGAAGGTCTTGTGAAAGGTGTCGAGATAACCCTCAGGGAATTCCAACGAGTTACGGAGAAGTTCGGTCTCACGGCGATACCTGCGGTGGGGAGGCCCTTTGACCCTTCAGTACATCACGCCATGTGCCAGGTCGACAGATCCGATCTTGAGGACAAGACCGTGGTGGAAGAATTCAGGAAGGGCTATTTGCTTGCAGACAAGGTCTTGAGACCCTCTTTAGTGTCAGTCTCAAAAAGAGTGTCGGTCGGAGCAGAAACTGAGGCGAGCGTGCAGAATAGCAAGAAATCAGAGGAGGAATAGAAATGGGAAAGGCAATAGGAATAGACTTGGGCACTACAAACTCTGTTGTTGCTGTTGTACAGGGCGGCGAGAGCGTAGTCATACCGAACCAGGAAGGTACACGGACGACGCCTTCTGTTGTGGCGATCACGGAAAAGGGCGAGCGGCTCGTCGGCCAGATAGCGAAGAGACAGGCGATCACAAACCCTGAAAATACCATATTTTCAATAAAAAGACTGATGGGAAGAAAGTACAATTCACCCCAGGTTGACCACGCAAGAAAGAGATTACCCTACAAGATCGTTGAGGCACCGAACGGAGACGCCCATGTGGAGATACGGGGAAAGAGATACTCGCCGCCTGAGATATCGGCAATGATACTGCAGAAACTGAAACAGGCGGCCGAGGATTACCTTGGGGAGACCGTGACAGAGGCGGTCATAACCGTGCCGGCCTATTTTGACGACAGTCAGAGACAGGCGACAAAGGATGCCGGAAAGATAGCCGGACTCAACGTCCTGAGGATCATTAATGAGCCTACGGCCGCGTCCCTCGCCTATGGGATGGACAAGAAGAAGGAGGAGAAGATCTCCGTCTATGATCTCGGCGGCGGCACCTTCGATATCTCGGTGCTCGAGATAGGAGAAGGGGTCATAGAGGTGAAGTCAACGAATGGAGATACGTATCTTGGCGGTGATGACTTTGACCTGAGGATCATCGACTGGATGGTCGAAGAGTTTAAGAAGGAGCAGGGCATAGACCTGAAGCAGGACAGAATGGCCCTTCAGAGGCTGAAAGAGGCTGCGGAAAGGGCCAAAATAGAACTTTCGACTGCCAGCGAGACTGAGATCAACCTCCCCTTTGTTACGGCTGACGCGACGGGGCCGAAACATCTCCTCATGAAGCTTACAAGGGCGAAACTTGAGCAGCTTACCGGGGATCTCATCGATAAGACGATCGAACCCTGCAAGTTGGCCCTTTCTGACGCAAATCTTTCCCCGAAGGATATTGACGAGGTCCTTCTCGTCGGCGGCCAGACCCGTACGCCGAAGGTCCAGCAGGTTGTACAGTCGTTCTATGGCAAAGAGCCGAACAGGTCGGTAAACCCCGATGAGGTCGTGGCAGTGGGCGCCGCGATCCAGGCGGCCGTGCTGAAGGGCGAAGTGAAAGAGGTTCTTCTTCTCGACGTAACACCGCTTTCCCTCGGTATCGAGACCCTCGGCGGCATCTTCACGAAGATCATCGAGCGGAATACGACGATACCGACGAAAAAGAGTCAGATATTCTCAACTGCCAGTGACAGCCAACCCGCTGTCACGATCAAGATCCATCAAGGAGAGAGGGAGATGGCGGGAGATAATAAACTTCTCGGCGTATTTGAGCTTGTCGGTATCCCGCCGGCCCCTAGGGGTATCCCCCAGATTGAGGTCTCCTTTGATATTGATGCCAATGGTATCCTCCATGTCTCGGCGAAGGACCTCGGAACAGGAAAAGAACAATCGATACGAATAACGGCATCGAGCGGCCTGAACGAAGAAGAGATCAAGAAAATGATGCGTGACGCGGAGTCTCACGCTGAAGATGACCGGAAGAAAAGGCAGCTCGCAGAAGCGCGGAATGAGATCGATACACTCGTCTATAGTGTCGACAAGTCACTGAAGGAATATGGCGATAAACTGACGGATGCTGAGAAGAGAGAGATTGAAGAGGCCCTTGAGAAATGCAGGAAGATCAAGGACACGAGCACGGATCCGTCAGAAATCAAAGCTGCGACCGAAAATCTCACAAAGGCGTCCCACAAGATAGCCGAACATGTCTATAAGGCGGCAGGTGCCCAGGCTGGCGCCGGTGCCGGACCTTCTGCCGAGGCTCAGCAGGGAAAGGCCCCTGAAGAAGAGGTCGTTGAGGCTGAATTCGAAGAAGTCGATAAGAAAGAGAAATGAAGGACTATTATACTCTCCTCGGCGTCTCAAAGAATGCGACGGAAGCCGAACTTAAAAAGGCATTCAGGGGGCTCGCTCTCAAATATCATCCTGACAGAAACCCCGGTAACAAGGAGTCAGAGGAGAAGTTCAAGGAGATCAACGAGGCCTATTCGGTCCTCAGCGATCCCGAGAAGCGCACCCATTATGACAGATATGGTGGGACCGCTGAGGCTCCGGGGGCCGGCTACGGAGGCTTTGGCGGTGCAGGCTTCGGGGATATTTTTGAAGACATCTTTGGGGATTTCTTCGGAACCTTTTCAGGCCAGCGCCGGCAGAGACCCTCGCGGGGCAGCGACCTCCGATACGACCTTGACATAACACTTGAGGAATCGGCTTTCGGAACAGAGAAGAACATCGAGATTCCACGATGGGAGACTTGTTCGGCCTGTAGCGGAACCGGTTCTAGACCTGAGAAACCGCCGGTCACCTGCCCAAACTGCAAAGGGAGCGGACATGTCAGGTTCCAGCAGGGATTCTTTAGCGTTTCGAAGACATGCGGCTCCTGCCAGGGGACGGGCAAGATCATTACCGACCCGTGCACATCCTGCAAAGGGGAGGGAAAGGTCAGAAAAGTCCGAACGATTTCGGTAAGGATACCGCCGGGTGTAGATTCCGGATCGAGATTACGAATGTCGGGAGAAGGGGAGCCCGGCACGCGGGGCGGGCCTCCCGGTGATCTTTATATCATGATCGATATCAGGGACCATCCTACCTTTGTGAGGAAAGGTAATGATGTCTATTATGAGATGCACATAACATTCCCCCAGGCTGTCCTTGGAGCCGAGGTGGAAGTCCCTACCCTTGACGGTGCCACCAGCCTGAAAGTACCTCCCGGTACCCATCCTGGAAAGGCATTCCACATCAAAGGAAAAGGCATTCCGAAACTCGGCGGACACGGCAAGGGTGACGAAATCGTCGTTGTGAACATTGAGGTCCCAAAGCACATTACTCCGCGTCAGCGCGAGCTGCTCGAGGAATTCGCGCAGATCAGTCATGACAAGGCGGCAAAAACTTTTAAAGATAAGTTGAAAGATATCTTTACGGGCGCCGAAAAATAGATCACTTCCGTCATCCTCTATGCCGCGTATATTCCTTCCCCTTTTAAAGCCGACTCATGAAATACGGATCAGTGGAGAAAAGGCACGATATCTGACGACTGTCCTGAGATGCTCCGTAGGGGAGGAAGTGACGGTCTTCGACGGCAAGGGCCTCTCTTACAGGACCATAATTAAGGGGATCTCGAAAAAAGATATTGTGGCCGAGATAATTGATATCACTTCCTATGATGCCGAGTCTCCGATTCAGATTACGCTGATCCAGGGTCTGCTGAAGGGAGAGAAGATGGATCTCGTTATCCAGAAGACGACGGAACTCGGAGTCAGTGAGATCATCCCTGCAGTGACCGAACGAAGCCAGGTAAAGGATACAAGGAAGGTCGAAAGATGGAGGAAGATTGCAGAAGATGCGGCAAGGCAATGCGGGAGGTCGATGGTCCCTGTGATCCATGAATCGGTTCTCTTCGGCGATCTTCTCGCTTCTTTTTCCGGCTCGACTGCCGCCTCCCATCACGGCATCATCTTCTGGGAAAAGGGAGGAATGAGGCTGGCGGATGCACTGAAGATGAAGGGAGATTCTCGGTCTTTCATGATTGCCGTTGGTCCTGAAGGAGGCTTTACAGGGGAAGAAGTCAGGGTTGCTGAGTCGAGGGAGTTTCTGACGGCATCTCTCGGAAAACGCATCCTCCGTTCAGAAACTGCTGCGATTTCTGCAGTGGCGATAGTTCAGTTTCTCTTTGGGGATCTGAACTCTCCTTTCCAATAGTTCCTGTTCTGCTTCCTGGGCATACATGACTTTACCTTAATAGGAGTAAGCATTTCAAATCTTTTCCTCTAACTCCGGTGCCTATCCTGTCTAAACCTGGCGGCTGGCAAGCTTCAAACATCTCTTGACAAAAGCCCTTCTTGGAGGTACAAATTTATCAAAAGCCGAGAAGGGACGGTATGCACACTCCAAAGTTCCTGAAATCAGTACTTCTCATTATTTGTCTATTTGTATTTCCATCTTTTTTTGTGGGCGGAGCCTATGGAACCCCGTTGAGCGTTTCTTCCAATGGCCGTTATTTTACAGACGGCAGTGGAAAAGCGATCTATCTAACCGGATCTCATAATTGGAACAGCCTACTCGATTCCGGGGCAGTTGACGTCTCGTCGGGGTCTGCGTCGGTCGGCCCTTTGGAGGTTTTGTCTGACAATGCATGGAATACACTATTGGATATAGTGCAGACACAGAATCATAACTTCATTCGGATGTGGATCTTCGAAGGATGGGTCTACGCGCAGGGATGGGCGGCTGCAGATTATTATGAACCACTCCCATATGCTCGCACGGGAATCGACAATGCATTGGATGACAAGCCGAAGTTTGATCTGAGCCAGCTGAATCAAGCCTATTTCGACCGTTTGCTCTCGCGAGTCGCTGCAGCGAATGACAAGGGAATTTATGTGAGCATTATGCTCTTCCAGGGATTCGGCTTAGACACCCCGGAGACCTGGCGAGGACATCCTTTCAATAGCGAAAACAATATAAACGGGATCAATGGCGATCTGAACGGTGACGGTATTGGGAATGAAATTCAGACCCTCCAAAATTCTGACTTCCTCGCTATTCAAGAGAATTATGTCAAGAAAGTGATCGATACCGTGAATCATTTCGACAACATCCTCTACGAAATATCTAATCAGAGCGCTTCTGACTCAGTGGATTGGCAGTATCATATGGTCGACTTCATCCATGATTATGAAAGGACAAAGCCAAAGCGGCATCCGGTGGGCATAACGGTGATGGGCCAAGAGAGTAATAGTGCCTTATTTAACAGTACGGCGGAATGGGTTTCTCCTACTTTCCCAGCTCCTGTTGATAGCGATCCTCCGGCAGCGGACGGCACGAAGGTCGTTTTGCTCGACACAGACCACTTAGCCGCCGAGGTTGGCAGCCAAGCTTGGGTATGGAAGAGTTTTTTGAGAGGGTATAATCCACTTTACATGGACAATCTCCTTTCCGGCTATCTGCAAAAAGACCGGACCCGAGTAGCTATGGGGCAAACCCTTGTCTATGCCAACAAAATAAATCTGGTTGCCATGATTCCTCGGAGTGACCTGTCATCAACTGCCCATTGTCTCGCCAACCCCGGTAATGAATATCTCGTTTATCAACCGACCGCTGGTACAATATTCTCCGTAAATGTTTCTGCTGGAACCTATAATTATGAATGGTTTGATCCCAGTTCCGGCAGCATTCCTTCTACGGGCAGAATAACAGTGAGCAGCGACAACCATGACTTCACTCCGCCATTCACCGGAGATGCTGTAGTATACTTAAGCGCTGCACCGGGTGGTCTTGCAGGAGATTTAAACATCTCGGTCTTTCCGTCAAAGAATGACTTTGGGAATGTGACAGCGGCGACCTCATCTGCGGCACAGACATTCATTGTCTCAAACGGAGGGGCAGCGGACCTTTCTCTTGGTACGATTGAAATTGCAGGTACGAATGCCTCTGAATTTGTCATTCTGTACGATTCTTGTTCAGGCAAAACCTTAAAGGACTATCTTTCTTCCCCAAATCTTTCATCGTCCTGTACTGTTCAGGTAGTCTTTTCACCTGAATCAGGAGGTGCAAAGACTGCGAATCTCAGCATCCCATCAGATATTCCGACGCTGAATGTGCCACTGAGCGGTTGGGGAGTGATTCCGATGCAGTCATACAGCATCTGGAATGATACAGCGAACCCGTTCATCGAATCGGCTAACGACCCAAATCCTATAGAACTGGGTGTTAAATTCCGCAGTGATGTGAACGGCTACATAACGGGATTACGTTTCTACAAGGGAACGGATAACACTGGTACCCATATCGGCAATCTCTGGACGGGCACGGGTGAACTTCTTGCCACCGTGACCTTTACCAATGAAACTGTGGACCCAGGCTGGCAGACGGTAGCTTTGCCTAACCCTGTTCCCATCACTGCATATACCACGTATATTGCGTCGTACCATACGAACGCAGGACATTATGCAGTTAACCCCTGGTATTTCTCTTTCTACCACGCCACCGCTGGAAATCCCCTCCAATCACTAAGAGACGGACTGGACGGGCCAGACGGTCTGTATCAATACGGTCCCGGCGGTTTTCCAAACCAAACCGTTAACTCTAACAACTACTGGGTGGACATTGTATTCGCAGTAAACTCTGGAGCCGTTGACCATATCACGATCAGTCCTTCATCGGCAATAATCACCGCAGGAGGAAACCAGAGCTACACGGTTCAGGCCTTAGATGCATCGAACAACAGCCTCGGTGATGTCACCGGATCAACGGCCTTCTCGATTGCACCAGATGGGTTCTGCACGAAGGGTACCTGCACGGCGACTGTTGCAGGGTCACACCTGGTGACAGTGACTAACAGTGAAAGGACGGCTACGGCAACACTCACGGTAAATGGCAGAGCCGTTGACCATATCACAATCAGTCCTTCATCGGCAACGATCACTGCAGGAGGAAACCAGAGCTATACGGTTCAGGCCTTTGATGCATCGAACAACAGCCTCGGTGATGTCACTGCTTCAACGGCCTTCTCGATTGCACCCAATGGCTCATGCACAGGAGCTGTCTGCACTGCGACCGTTGCCAGTTCCCACACCATTACCGCCACATACAGCGGAAAGACTGCCACGGCAACCCTTGCGGTGAATGCCGGACCCCTCGACCATATCACGATCAGTCCTGCATCGGCAACGATCAACACGGGAGGCAGCCAGAGCTATACGGCAGCAAGTTTTGACCAGTACAGCAACAGCCTCGGTGATGTCACCGTTTCAACGGCCTTCTCGATTGCACCGGACGGCTCATGCACAGGAGCTGTCTGCACCGCGACCGTTGCCGGTTCCCACACCATTACCGCCACATACAGCGGAAAGACTGCCACGGCAACCCTTCAGGTTTCGGCTGCTTCAACCATCTGGAGCAACACGGCGACACCGACCTACGCATCGGTAAGCGACACCAAGGCCGTAGAACTGGGTGTTAAATTCCGCAGTGATGTG
>DASRZP010000036.1 GCA_035686305.1 Thermodesulfovibrionales bacterium
TTTCATACTCGAAGTGCAGCACAGGAGGCTTGCCTGCGCGTTCGTGTTCGACGGCATTATTTCCCCGCTGTCGCATCGTATCCCAGAACAGGACTGAACGCTGCACAAAGTCCGTAGAATACTCGAGCCAGTTCGTCCAGATTTCCCAGGGAGACGTCGGCTTGCTAACGAGGTCGACAATCTGCTCCTTGTAGGCAGCCTGAACGCGTTCGTTGAACCGTTCCTGGGCCAGCTGCATCCGCTTTTGGAAAAGCTTGGTGACCTTCGCTGATATCTCCTGAATTTGAACTGCTTGCTTTGTGACGTCTTTCATGGTTAAGTCCTCCTTAATAGAATGTCCATCGGATGCCGGCTTCTCCTTTTCCTGCAAAGAGGACAGAGCTGTACTGCATAGCTTACGGCCGAGTCCCCCCTATTAAAGAAGCAAATCGCCTGCCATCACCAAAATGCCCTTGTTTGCTAGTCAGAGCCATCTTTTTATAAGGATTTTTCTCTAACAAACAGAACTAAAAAAACCTGCAGAAAATTCTCATTGCCGATATTTCGGCAAATCTACCGATATTTCGGCAAGGAACCTTCTCTGCTTTACCAGAGTTACTCCTTTTTCACCTCCTTCTCAGGAAACGAGACCTTCACCTCGAGCGGCTTTGAAGAATCCACGTGCACGTCCCTTTGGGGGAAGGAGATGACGATACCGGCTTGTTCGAGAAGGTCATTTATCGCATGCCGTATTTCACTCACAGCGACACGGTTGTCCCTGTTCGAAACCAGGTCCATCCAGAAGAAGCCGGTGAAGAGGAGGGAGCTGTCGCCGAAGTCCTCAAAGAGTATGGTTGGCGGAGGGTCCTTCTGGACCATCGGATGCGTTTCGATCGCCTTCAAGATAAGGCGTTCCGTTTCCCTCGTAGGAGAACCATAGGCAACGCCGACAGAGACTGAATAGCGAATCTTCCGGTCTGAAAGGGTCCAGTTCGTGACTTTCTGCTGGAGGAACTGACTGTTCGGAACGAGCATGTCAATGCCGTCAAACCGGTATATGCGGGAGTTTCTCATCCCGATCTCCGTCACCCGTCCGCCCTGACCGTCCACTTCAACGATATCTCCGACTCTGATCGAACGGTCAAAAAGGAGGATCATGCCGCTGATGAAATTATTGATGAGATGCTGTGCTCCAAACCCAAGGCCTATCGCAAGGGCGCCTCCCAGAAAGGTAAAGACCGCAAGAGGGATATTCACCGAAATGAGCGAGAAGATAGCGACACAGATGAACATGAAGCCGTAAATGACCTTCCCGATGGGCTCTGCTTTACTCCTTGCCCACTGAAGCCTCGTTGTCAAGGCCCATTGGATTGCCCTTCCGATCTTTGCCGCGATCCAGATGCCGATGAAGAGAATAATGAAGGCCTTCACAACCTTTCCGATCGTCACGCTCACCGGTCTGACGATAGTGCGATCTTCAATAACCGTCGTCTCCGTGGCGACATAGAGCTCGGTATTCCAGATCTTTTTGACGAAGGCATAGGCGAGCTGGAAACGTTCCTTCGCGCGGCTTGCGACGGATGCCTCGTCGATGCGGCGGGTCAATTCGTCGTTCAGGCGGCTGGCAAGGCGCTCAAGTCTGCCGATGCCCTCGATCAGTCCCAGGGTGATGTCCTGACGTTCCTCGTAGGCATTGAGGATCAGCTGCTGGACCTTCGCTGTCGGATCCGATTTCTTAAGAGATGCTATTCTGTCCTTCTGATTCTTGATGAGGTTCATCCAGCTCGAAAGACTGGAATCGGCAAACTGCTTGGTGACTCCAAGGCGCGCAAGGGTTTCCGCCACCTCTGCCTGTTTTTCCCGCATATCCTTCAGGTCCCTCTTCTGATTAAGCCAGTAGCGGTTCTGCCATATCCTTTCGGTGGTGTTCACAGCCTGTATCCGCCCCTTGAACGCGGTTACTTTGAGGCGCGCGGTCTCAACAAAAACCTGCTCAGCTTCGAAGCCGAGAGTGAGAAGCCGAAGCTGTTCTTCTGGGGAGATCTTCCTTCCCTGAGACAGCCCGAGTGTCTCGATCACCTTCTTGATTGGGCCCTGTGGAAGCCCCTTTTCTTCGCCCGCGGCTGACAGACTGCTCATGGCATTGCGGATGATGTCCAGGTTCTTCTTCGCCTCAGCCTCGCTCTTCTGGGCCCTCAGCAAGCCGGTTTCCAGGTCCCTGCGACTGCTCTCAAGATCACGGAGTTTCTTGTCGAAGTCCTCCTTTGACAGAGGCGAAGAGGCCTCGGCGGTCCTGAGATTTTCTTCGAGAAATGAGATCTGTTGGCGTTTTCCCCTGACTGCGGTCTCGTAGGTCAGGCGGTTCAGTTCCGCGAGCACCAACCCGGCTTCGTTCCTCTCGTTCTGCAACCTGGCAAGATCAAGGAGCCACCGGTTTCTCTGCTCCCGGGGGGTCCTTACGCTCCTTGAACTCACTTCCTCTGCAAGGCGGAGCGCCTTCCGCGATTTTTTCAGGTCGTCGTCAAACCTCTTGAAGGACCTCATGGCCATGGAAAGCCTGAATTCGAAGGACTGAAGTGCAAGCCGCTGGGAAAGCAGTGAATCGCGGATGCCATCGAGGAAGGCGATGGAGAAGGGAGCCTCTCCGAAGCCCTTCCAGGATTTCCGCTCCATCTCATAGGACGCATTGTCCTTCCTTATCTCTTTCAGCTCTTTCAGCGTATCTATCTGCTTGTCGAGGTCTATCGTCAGCTCGCTCATTATTCTTTCCTGCTCTCTTACTTCATCGGGGCTTGCTCCCAGGACTTGGGCGCTGCCTAAGGCCACGCTCTCGGCCATAAGCTTGTCAACCTGCGCCTTGATCCGGTCGATTTCCTTGTCGATTTCAGCATCACTTCCGAGAAGTGCTGCAAGAGAAGAGGCCTTCACTTCTTTACCCGTTTGCGCAAGCGGTTGGAGAAACTGCTGCCCCGAGGCGAAGGGAGGCCAAAAGAATAATAAAATCGCCGAGACCAGGCAGACGCTCAAAATACGGCGAACGACAAGAGATCCGCCGATCTCCTTTCTCGGGGTGCAGCAGGTGTTTTTCATCTCATGATGGATCATATCCTTCTGATCATCCTCGGCAGCTTCTCATAATGAGAGGATATCACAACTTTCTGTGCTGCGCATCCTTCTCTCCCAGGGTGCCGTATCCGGCTTATTGCCTTTTGCCGGGAGTCGAAACATCGAGGACACAAGACCGCGCACCATAGAGGCAAGCCCGCCCGGAAAGGACTCGCCACGAACTACGGGTCCTCACCTTTTCCGGTTTCATCCCGAATATCCTGATCAGTGCGCTCATTCCGGTAGATGATCTCCAGTGAAACGAGACGGGCAAGGAGCGCAGCAGGAAAGAGCAGGCCGGTTAGGGCCTCAAGTATCGCCAGCATACGGGCTGCAGGATGGACAGGGACGATATCGCCGTACCCGAGTGTTGCCATGGTGACATAGCTGAAGTACGTCAGCGACGACTGGTGCTCAGGCTCGCCTGGCGGCGCTGTCATGGACGGAGGGAAGGAAAAGGCCCCGGGGATGAAAAGGGCGATCAGTTCATACATAAACGTCCATGTAACACCAATGAGCAGGTAGGCCGCAATGGCACCCCAAATCCGGTGGCCCGTTACCGGGCCATCACGGAAGACCTGTTTCAGCAGCACGCTGATCAGCAGGAAAAAAAAGACCGCCGTGGAGATGTACGAACAACCTAAGATGAGCCGGCTCTCGATGAAGTAACGCAACACACCGAAGATCAACGCGACAGTTGCAACCACAAGGGAGACGAGACGCGGGAACCGTCTTGTTGTCGTATAGGCGGTGCCTGAGATCAGGAGCAGCACCAGGAAGATTGACAAAAAGATTTTTGCCAGCCAGGTATCGAGAAAAGGGGAAAGGAAAAAAACTAGGATAAGGAGCAGGAGGAGCGCAGAGAACCCGCGATCCCGCCACCAGAATTCGGTGAACCGCTTCAGACCTTTTCCCGATGCTCCCATGACACTTCCGTCAGCCCTTATGAAGAAAGCGCTGCGGAGCTTCCTCCTTCAATAGTCTTTATTGCCCTTTGAGCAAACTCATCATCAGGAATGTCAGGACTGTAGTTGATGATTACCGAGGCCGCACTAATATTCACGCGAATGCTCAGGATATCCTCCAGAGACTCCAAAAGCGATTGCAGGCCGGTTGCGTAGGACGCATCCGTCTTCAAGCGAGGGACCCGCAGACGGATGCGTCCCCGGGTCTGGTGAATTATTGTGGCAACTGTGCTCGGTGTCGCTGACAGCCGGCCATAAGCCCCTTTCACCCTTGCTTTTCTGCGCTCCCCGATGGAAACGCTGAACCCTTCCCTGTTTTCGAGATACGCGAGCAATTCGACAAGGAGATTCTGCAGGACTGCCAACCGCTCATGTCCCTCCATCGCCTCAACACGATCAGCCCGGTCGATGGCTTCAAGGGTCCTGCGGACCGCCGCGCTCCGGTACAAGGGGGCGCGTTTATTCAGTTCGTCGCTGACCTCCTGCGCGAACTGAAAGAACGGGATGGATTCAAACACCGGAAGAACGGCGGTGACCTCTCCAACACGCCGCACCACAGCGGCGCCGAGAGAACTCCTTTCGTCCAGGCTGCAACGGAAGGCATCCCCCGGAAACGAGCGACTCTCCCAGGCTTTCGCTATCCTTCTCGTCAGCTCTATTACTCTGGAGTCCCTCGTGTAAGGGCCATACCGATAAATGAGACGGGCCCACCCGAAGTACTGGCCCAAACGGTAGAGGATCTCAATCGCAGCGGGAGAGCCGACGTCATACTTGCCGGGATACTCCTTCTTATAAAAGGCCAGTTCGCCTTCTTCAAGAATACTGTAAAGTCTCGCCTGCAATTCTTCGGTTGACAGCATAAAAGAATTGACGAAAAGCGCGGCCTCCTGGTCACGCTTCAGCCGCCTTTCCCTTTGCTGCTCACCGCTCCAGGTCAAAACCGACCATACTCCCGCAGCCAATGCAGACAGGACTGAAAGAATCTGTGCAGGATCCATGCTGTCCTCCCTTCCTGCGTAGATAGTTGCGGCCGCTATCTACTTTATAGCACGTTCAACAGGCTCTTGCAACCGCGCTTTCGATCTCGATGGAACCTAAAACGTCACCGCCAATTGGAAGCCCAGGGCTGCGGCATTTCTGATAGCGCTATTGCCGCTCGGTTTCATTACGTACTGAAAATCGGGCGTGATGGAGAGCCATGGGGTCAAGGTTATCTGGTAGTTGACCTCGATCACCGCCTCACCCGACGTCTGTGGTATGTATCCGCTGAAACTCCCATACAGCGCCCCGATCGAGGCGAGGTCACTCCCCCGGCCAGGGATGAGACCCTGGTAGCTCAGGCCGCCGCCGAGGAAATAGGGCATGCTGCTCACGCTCGGTTTCGGAGATATGGCGGCCTCGCCCCACACTGTCAGGCCTTTCTGACCGCCCGGCCCTGGATCCCGATAGACCATCTGCTGGAACATCGCATACAGACTGTAGTTATTGCTCACGCTGCCGGAGGGACTGCTCAGACTGCTGAAATTGTTGCTGTTGTAGAGACCGCCGATAGTGTATTCTCCGGGCAGACCGGCATTTCCGGGGGCCTGATTGTGCAAGTAGCTGGCCTGCGCAACGGTCAGCACACCGGTATTGCCCTGCTGAAAGGCGAAGTTGACCCCGTTATCTTTCCCTGCTGCGGCAGAGGGATTCGTATTAAACATGCCGGCACCAACTTGAATAATAGGGGTAAAGTTATAAATCACCTGGGCGCCCCACTCCACACCCGGGGGGCTGAGCGCAAACGCCGAGTCGTTGATGCCGAGAGAGGCGGGGACGGAGCTGATGCCCCCGCTGAGATAGTTGTTCAGTACCGGCATTGTTGCAAAGGTATTGGCGGGGGCCAGGCGGCCAAGGGCAACAGTGAGGGCGCCACTGAGAAATTGCTGCTGCAGGTACATCTGCTGCAGATTGACGTTTCCCTTACCGTTGAACGCACTCTGGACCATAAAGACGTTGCCGATATGTTCCATCGACAGGTCTCTGCCCGAGGCATAACTCGCCCCAACATTGAAGGAAAGGCCCGGCGCGCCCAGAAACTTGTTCAGATCCCATGAGACCAGGTCCACCAGTGTGCCGGCATAGGTGAACCCCTGACTCCGACCGCCGCTGACGCTGCCCATGAACTGCGCAGTGTAAGAATGCGTCGCTGTTATCCCGAGTTTCGCCAGCGCCGTTCGATACTCCCCGAAATCCTTTGTCAATGTTTCCGTGAGGGCGTCAAAGGGCTTCCCCACGCACTCAAAATGCAGACCTTGCGGATTGGCCGGTGTGGCGCAGCGAAGGGATCGGTATGGGGCCGTCCCCTGATCCTGGGCAAGATTCCTCGATTCTTGAGAAGAAGCGGCCTCTTCCTGGGCCGCCGCGGCGACCGCAAGGCCGAAGGTAAAACAAACGATCAAGAGAAACGATAGAGCGCTGCGAGTGACAAGGGGCATGTCAGTTTCTTGTCCCGGTAGCAGGAAACAGCTTTTCGTATGCGTCCACCATTTCCGGAAGACGCGGGTAAAAGGCGTCTTTCCCGATGAGACCGGTGAGTTCGAACCTGTCGAACTCGTCGCGGACCGTCTCGTCGAAAACATCGGCAAAGACGAGACGGACCCCTTTGCCTCTCAAAAAACCGTGGAGCGAGCGCAGGGTTGCAGCCGCCGTAAAGTCCACGCCGGCCACAGCCGATGCCTCAATACAAAACCACTTCAAGGGGGGGTGGGCGCTGTTGACAAGATCCACAACCTCCTGCGAAAGCCGGTCGGCATTTGCGTAGTACATGGTGTGGGTGAAGCGGTATACCATGAGGCCGGGTCTGAGCTGCTCCGGAGCAGTCAGCGGCACCACCCTCAAGCGGCCCTTCTCGTCGGCTGCGACGACGCTGTTCTTCGGCCGGTAGCTCCGCCTCACATGGTCTGCAAGCGACAGCGCCATCGCGAGAAGTATGCCCTGCTCAACGCCGATGGTGACCACCACAACGGCAGTCACCAGCGCTACCCAAAATTCCGTCCGGCTCTGGACCCATATCTTCCGCATCCCCTTAAAGTCGATCAATTCCACGCCAATCAGGAAGACCACGGCCGACAGGACGGCTGCCGGCATCAGGGCCAGAGGACCGGTCAGGAACAGGAGCACCATGAGGACGATGAGGCTCGTCGTGATCTGCGACAACTGGCTGCGGCCGCCTGCGCTGTCAACCATCTGGGTCTTGGTCGGGCTTCCGTTCACCACAAAGGTCCCTGATAATGCGGCGCCGACATTGGCGAGGGTGAGGCCGACCAAATCCACGTCCTCGCTGAAACCTTCGTTATAGCGGGCAGCGTATGCCCTCGAGGTCGCCGCGCTCTGTGTAAGGATTACTACGAACATTGCAAAGGCGGTGGGAAGGAGCGTCAGGATGAGGGCCTTGTCCACGTGGGTGTCAGGCAGACCGATCTTTGGCAGGCCGATCGGGACTGCACCAAGTACGTTGACGCCGTGGTCTGCCAGATCGAACACCGAGCTCGCAATGATAGCTCCAATTACCGTAATCAGGGCTCCGGGAATCTTCTTCGACACCTTCTTGGAACCGATGATTACAACGATTACCGAGAGTGATATTGTTACGTCATAAAGATTCATCTGTCCGATCTGCTGCAGGTCTTTGATAATCTTATGGAGAGGGCCATGCCCTCCCCCAGGGAGCCCCAACATCCCCGAAATCTCACCGACGGCAACCTGGATGCCGACGCCGGTCAGGAAGCCGATTAAGACGGTCCTCGAAAGAAAATCAGACAGGAACCCCAGACGAAGGATACGGGCCAATACCAGGAGCGCCGCTGCCAATAATGCGAGGACGCCTGCCATTGCAAGCCATTCGGCCGAATAGGGCGCTGCCATTCCGGTAAGGGTCGCGGCAAGAATAGCTGCCGTTGCAGAGTCGGCTCCCACCACAAGGTGACGGGATGACCCGAAAAAGGCGAAAAGGATCATGGGGATGAGGATGGTATAAAGGCCGGTGATCACCGGCGTACCCGAAATCTTCGTGTACCCCATCACCTCAGGAATGGAAAGGGCCGCAAGCGTGATGCCGGCGATGATGTCTGCCGGGATTTGCGATGGTGTGAGAGGCAGGATCCCCTGGAGAATGGGCAATCCCATCCTTGTTCTCTCTTTCTTCTCTTCTGTCATTGCGTTCCTATCTCCACGCGCGTCGCCATCCCGTAGGAAGCGGGCAGGTCCCTTATTTGCCGGATCTTTGGCTGTGTAATATGTACAGTGAAACCAGTCGCGCTAAAAGGGTCGCCGGATAGAGTTGCCCCACAAGGGCTTCAATCATCGTCAGGGTACGTGTGAAAGGATGCACTGGAATAATGTCTCCATATCCAAGTGTTGTAATAGTCGTGATGCTGAAATAATTAAGATTGTAAACGAATCGGGGGTCG
>DASRZP010000037.1 GCA_035686305.1 Thermodesulfovibrionales bacterium
GAGCGGGAGTACTGTCTGTCGAGGAGAGACCCTTCTCTGCACCTTGCGAGCTGCTTTGCTGCAAAGGAGTCATATCTGAAGGCCATGGGAACCGGTTTCCACAGGACAGGCATAGATTACATCTTCCAGGAAATAGAGGTCTATGCCGCAAATTCGGGCAAGCCCGAGATCTTGATACACGGCTGGGCGGCGAGGATGGCAAAGAAACGGAAGATTCGACACTGCGCTCTTTCGATCTCCCATGCGTCCCGGTACGCCGTGGCAGCGGTGCTTCTCGCAGGTGACTGAGATCGAGAATCGGAGGAGAGATGCGATACCTACTCGTTGACCGTATCGTTGAAGTGAAGGCAGGGGAGAAGATCAGGGGCATAAAGAATATCTCCATGAGTGAGGATTTCCTCGAATACCATTTTCCACGAAACCCCGTAATGCCGGGCATGCTGCTCATCGAGGCTCTGGTCCAGTTGACGGGATGGCTCGAGGCCTCGTCCTCTGACTTCAGAAACTGGTTCCTCCTCTCCAGGGTGCGGTCATCGAGGTTTTATGGCTTTTCCCTTCCCGGAGACCAGGTTGAACTCGCCGTGGAACTCTCGTCTCAGTCAGGGCCCGATAACAGGGTCTATAGAGGAACTGCAACAGTGGAAGGGAAGAAGAAGGCCTCTGCCGAGTTCGAGGGAGAGATCATTCCCCTGGAAGAGATCGAAGATATCGAAGGTCAGAGGCGATTCTTTTCCCTGCTGACAAGGGAGACGATATGAGCAGTAAGCGGGAAGTAGTTATTACCGGCACAGGACTTGTGACGCCCCTTGGTATCGGAGTGGAAAAGAATTGGAAGAACGTCCAGGCAATGAAGTCCGGCATCACAGGAATCTCCGACGACACCGTGCCTCGCTTCATGCAGTACAAGGGCAGTATCCCGGCAATCGAGATCGACAGGGATGTGCCTTCCAGTCTCCAGCGCCAGCTGAAATTCCTCAATCGGGGTTCCCGCCTTGGATTCGCTGCTGTACGTGAGGCGTTCTTTCAGGCCGGGGCTGATCTTTCCGATGTAGAGCCGGCGAGAAGGGGACTCCACATAGCGTCGGGTGACCTGACGACAGTGGACTGTGTCTTCATGCACGAGGCTCTCAGAGACGCGACTAAGGGTGCCTGGAAGGAGATCGGCCAGGAAACGCTCAACCAGTCGACGCTTTACAAGGTCAATCCGTACTTCCTTCTCGAATCGATCATGAATAACTCCTTTACGTCCGTCTCGGCCTTCCTCGAATGTATGGGTTCAAATACCTCACTGGCGAGCCATGCCCCTTGCGGGGCCCATGCTTTCGAGCTGGCCTTCCGGTCCATTGCGGACGGTCAGGCCGATGTCGCCTTCGCCGTGGGCTGCGGGAACTGGATAACCGAAATTCCCCTGTTCGAGATGAACAGTCTCGGAATGCTTTCATCCTGTCGTTTGGACGTACACTCCTACAGGCCCTTTGACGCTGCAAGGGATGGATTCATCGCTGGAGAAGGCGGCGCCGCCCTTTTCCTCGAAAGTGCGGAACGCGCCGAGCAACGGGGAGCGCGAATACTCGGAAAGGTGATGGGCTTTGGAAATAGCATCGCCCTGTGCGATGATGAAGGCCTCGGCATCCCTCCTGAGGTGAGTGCGGGGAGCATGAAGCTCGCCCTCGAAGAAGCGGGCAGTGATCTTGGAGATTACGCCTTTGTCTGCGGCCATGGACTCGCCTCAGAGGAGGGAGACAGGTCGGAATTGAGGTCGGTCATGAAGGTCTTTGGAGGCAAGAGAGACGATATCCCCCTCTGCGGGCTGAAACCGTATACCGGTCACCTCGGCGCAGCGAGTGATATCGGAGAGATCATCCTCGGGATGGAGTCTGTGAGAGGAGGGATAGTGCCCGCCACCCTGAACTTTGTTGAGGCGGAGCGGGAATACAGCGATCTCAGGATATCGGGTTCTCACCAGCCCTGTCAGGGCTCCTGCTTCATGACTGTGAGCTACGGCATAGGAGGACAGTCCTGTGTTGCTGTGGTTCAAGTTCCTTAGTTTCACAGAGGGCCCTGCCTTCTCCCCTTTGGTGTCGTAACGGTGGCAGAGAGTCACAGGAAGAAGAGGGAAAAAGGGCTTGTCATACAGGTCGTGGAATATGTATCGATCTACGGCCTCCTCCTGCTTTCCCGCGTCATCCCCATCCCTGCGATCCACGTTATCAGCCGTTTTCTCGGGCGACTCTTCTTTCTCCTGGTCAAGAAGCGAAGGACCATCGCTATAGAGAACCTCAGGAATGCCCTCGGCAGCGAAAAGAGCGACGAGGAGATTCGGGTGATCGCACGCGAAAGCTGCGCCTCTTTTTTTCTGACCTTTCTTGAGATCGCAAAGTTCCGGCGCCTTTTCAGGAATCCTGAAGCCTTCGAGGCGTTGAGAAGATCATCGGAGGGATTGGATGCGCTCTTCAGGAAGGCTAAGCAGACACACGACGAAAGCGGTGGCTGCATATTCGTGACGCCTCACATAGGTAACTGGGAGGTTCTACCCCACGTGAGCGCCATGGTGGGCATCCCCCTTGCTGTTGTGGTGCGGCCTCTCGATAACCGTTACCTCGAACGGTTGATATTTGGGGACCGTGCCACAAGCGGTCAGGTCATCATCCCGAGGAAGAACTCGCTCTTTGTCCTTCAGAAGACACTCCAGCAGGGGAGATCGATAGGGATGCTTCCCGATCAGAGTACGATGCGCGGCATCCTCGTCGATTTCTTCAATCGAAAGGCAACGACCACACCCGTCCCCGCCCTGCTGGCTATTACGTACAAGAGACCGATCGTTGTTGTCGCTTGCTGCCGGAAGCGCGAAGGCTATGGGTTTGAGGGATTCGTCTCCGACGCCCTCTGGCCAGGGAAATTCACGAGCGAGAAAGAAGAGCTCTTCCGTCTCACAGAAGCGATGAACAGGGAGATGGAGAAGGTCGTTCGAAAATATCCTGAGCAGTACCTCTGGATGCACAACCGATGGAAGCGATATGAGGGCAAAAGGGAATTCATGACGTGACTGGTCTCATACACGCCCTGCGCTTATCTCAATCGATTCCAGAATTCCGGCGGCACGGCAATGGGTCATTCCTTCGTGAGAAACCACGGGCGCGCAGGCATCGCTGATTTGGTATACTGACATTGAACAGAGCACAGCGTACGGGGCCCCTGATGAAGATCTATGTCGGCACAAGCGGCTACGGGTACAGCGAATGGAAAGGAACATTCTACCCTGAAACGATCTCGCCCAAGGAAATGCTCCGCTTCTATTCGGAACGCCTCAGCGCTGTAGAGATCAATAATACCTTTTATCGCATGCCCACCGAAGGCATCCTCGCGTCCTGGGCGGAACAGGTCCCCGGCAATTTTCTCTTTGCCATCAAAGCGCCCCAGGTCATAACGCATCTGAAGCGTTTGCGAAATGTGGCAGAGGAGACCGAGTACCTCTTCAGGTCGCTCTCAGTCCTGGACAGGAGACTGGGGCCGGTCCTTTTTCAGTTTCCCAAGAGTTTTCGTGAGGACCGTCTTGCACTGGAAGCGTTTCTCTCTCTTATTCCCGGACATATCTCCTGCGCATTTGAGTTCCGCAGTCCGTCCTGGCTTGATGGTGAAATCCCGGTCCTCCTTTCCAAAAGGGGATACAGCCTGTGCGTCACTGATGGAGATGAGAATCCGGCAGCGATCATCAATGCTGCTCCCTGGGGGTACCTTCGCCTGCGCCGTCCCGACTATACGGATGCCGATCTGTCTCAATGGATGGAACGAATCCTTGTGCAAACATGGGAGAGGGCCTTCGTCTTTTTCAAACACGAGGAAGGGGCCAGGGGGGCCGAAATGGCGATATGGTTTCGTGAGCTTGCCGATTCGAGGACGAGGGAAGATGTCAGGACCAGAAGGAAAAAACGTTCAACCGGTGCGAAATTGAAGGGAGAATGAACGGCAAGGGCAGCCTTGCAGGGGAATGGCAGTGAGTCACCCACTGTTTATCGCGTCGATAAGACTCCTCAGTCTTCCAAAATTCTTTCGGTCGAAGTCCATAACGAGCCTCGGCAGTGCTTCTATTTCAGGTTCATCCCCTTCAGCCGGCAGGGGTCCGGACAGATGCATCTCGCCCTCCGGCGCGAGAATGTCGGAGAAACGCTCCCGCAAGGTCATGACCGATCCTGTATCGAGAGATGAAGAAAGTCTTATGACCAGCCGGCCTTCAACGTATCTGAGGCTATGATAGCGACGGTAGAAACGGTTGATCCTTTCCATGGCTTCTTGCACCGAATCGACGAGTTCAAAGAGGTGGAAATCGGAATCACTGAGATACCCCTCGGTGAGGAGTTTTTCCCGGAAAAAACGGATGTACTCGGACCAATATGAACCTCCCGGCTCATCGACAAGAATGAGGGGTATGGGGTCACGCTTTCCCGTCTGCACGAGTGTCAGGGTCTCCATCGCCTCGTCGAGGGTGCCGAATCCTCCGGGAAAAAGCACAATTGCATCCGCCTCTTTGATGAAAGCCACCTTTCGGTTGAAGAAGTACTTGTAGACGATGAGGCGGGGGTTCCCCTCAAGGACCGGGTTCGGTCTCTGCTCAAAGGGAAGCCGGATATTAACACCGAAAGAGTGTTCAGATCCGGCCCCTTCGTTGACCGCCTGCATAATGCCGGGCCCTCCGCCCGTGATCACCATATAGCCAGCCTCGGCAATCCTTTTTCCGAGAAGCCTCGCCATGCTATAAATATGCTCCACAGGCTGCGTCCTCGCTGAGCCGAAGACGGTGACCTTTCTTATGTGCCTGTAAGGTCCGAATACCTTGGACGTGAACCGCATCTCTTTCAGCGTAGAGTTCATGAGCTTGAGGTCTGCCTTATCCTCTCTCTCCTCTTGAGCGGCCTTGAGTGCAGCAAGAATCATCTCACGAACCAGTTCCGGGCTATGGATATCACCCGCAAGCTCAATGAGCTGGTCTATCGCTTTGTCGACAGGTCCGTTGCATCTGTTGAAACGTAATTGCATGGGCTCTGAAGATTGCTTCCTTCTTATCTATCCCTTGAGATTATCTATCTTATCTAAGGTTCTTTCAAGCATCGTGTCTCAACTACTGGCTTAACGCCGGAATCACGGTAAACAGGACAAAGGCCAGAAGAAGGAACATGCCCACGAGAGATGCCCTGAGTCTACCGTGCCTACCCCTGTCTATGTACGGAATAAGGATAAGCGCCAGAACGGCAAGGGAAGGGATGAGCACAGTCCCGATAAAGGTGGTGTTTCCCGGAAAGTACCGGACGAGCTGGTATGACCATAGGAAATACCATTCGGGCTTTGGCTGGTACTGGGCCGAAAAATCTATCTGTCTTCCGATCTCCGGAGGATACAAGAGGGCGAGGGCCAGCGTAAGTTCTGTCACGAGAAAAACCACAAAGAGTATCTCGACAAGATAGTCGGGATAGAATCTTTTTCCCCTATCCCTTTCATGAGAAGCCATTGCTTAGAGACCTCCAGAGATCCCCTGACGCTTCACCATGTGAGCGTGTGCCCAGAGAATGAGAGCCATCATAAGAGGCAGATACAGAACATGCATACTGTAGAAGCGGATCAGTGTCGTCCCATCTACCTCAGGACCTCCCCTCAGGGCGTAGAGAAGGATACGTCCGATGGCAGGGAGAGTCCCGGCCATCGAAGTTCCCACGACCGTTGCCCAATAGGCCTTCTGGTCCCAGGGGAGGAGATACCCGGTAAAGCCCGAGGCCATGGAAAGGATAAATGTTAAGACTCCCGCTATCCAGTTCAATTCACGGGGCGGCCGGTAAGCCTTGGATACAAAGACGCGGACAGCGTGAAGGATGACGAAGATGATCAGAAGGCTGGCAGACCACGTATGCACGCTCCTGATCAGCCAGCCCAACCTCACCTCCTCCTGGATCCTCATAATACTCTTGTAAGCCTCCAGCTCCGAAGGGACATAGTATACCGAAAGGAGGAGTCCCGAGAATGCGGATATCAGGAAGAGGGCAAGGGCTGTACCGCCAAGGCAATAGGAGTAATTAAGGCCCTCCGGAACAGGTCTCTCGAGGAACCGACGATGGGGATCCCTGACACCAAATCTGGTGTCTATCCAGTCAAAGAACCTTCCCATTGCAACCTTCGCCGAAGAGCATTCGGGGAACCGATACTCTGTGATTAATCCCTGTATCGGCCTTGTGACGAAAGAGCTTCATACTTTCATCCCTACATATGCCTTGCCATCCCTGATTTCGAAGGGCAACCTTCTCAACGGTTCAGGCGGAGGCCCTGCAATCACCTGACCATTCATGCCGTATCTGCCGCCATGACAGGGACAGAGGAATTCTTTCTTGTTATTGTCCCAGTTTACGAGGCATCCGAGGTGGCTGCAGACAGGGGAGAGGGCGATCATACCCTCCTCGGACACAACAACGAAGACCTTTGTATGGATCCTTCTTCCTCTGCTCTCATAGAAAAACTCTGCCCTCCTCACCCCTTGCCGGGGGAGCTCATCCTCGTCAAGAACAGGGAAAAAGCTCACAGTTTTTTTCTTAATCCTTGATGGATAGAGAGAGAGGACGGGGAGCACAAGAACAGCAGCGAGGAGAACAAAAAAGGATTTAATGATCCCCTTAAGAAAATCCCTTCTCTTCATGAATGGCGTGACTCGTATCGAGTTACCCGCAACAGATCACGGGCGGATTTCTCATCACCGGTCACCTCTGACTCCCTATTGTGCGTTCAGGGCGTCCCTCAGTGCCTTTCCTACCTTGAAATGGAGAACGTTTTTCGCAGGGACCTCAACCTTGTCGCCGGTCTTGGGATTCCTTGCCGTCCTCGGCCGCCTCTGTTTCAGCCTGAAATTACCGAAGCCCCGGATCTCGATCTTTTCTCCCTTTGAGAGCGCCTCTCTGATACTGTCGAACACGGTTTCGACGATGATTTCCGTCTGCTTCCTTGTGAGACCGTCGACGCGTTCTGAAATCCTGTCAATGAGAACTGATTTTGTCATACAACCTCCTCTTCATCACTCTAGATTCAGTTTGGATAAGGTCAGGGTCTCTTCCAGGCCTTGACACTCATCCTGTCCTCTTATGGCGCAAAGACATACTTGATCTTTACCGAAGGGAACAGATCAGACAGTTCCTTCGGAAGAGAGCCCCTAAGGAGATCCACCAGTGAGGTCTTTTCCTTTTTATCGATCACATCAGGTTCGCCCGGTATCCCGGAAAGCCTTGCAGCAACCTTGACCGCGTCCTCGATGTTTCCTAATTCATCGACGAGACCGGCCTGCACTGCCTGTCTTCCCGTGAATATCCTGCCGTCGGCCAGCTTCTTCACATTTTCGGGCGTCATCTTTCTTCCCTCGGCAACGGCCCTTATGAACTGCTCGTGAACGTCGTCAAGCACCTCCTGGAGTATTATCCTTTCTTCCTTCCCGATACCCCTGAATGCCGATGCCATATCCTTGTGCTGTCCGCTCTTGATCACTTCGGTCTTGACGCCCACCTTACTCATGAGACCTTCCAGATTCGGGATCTCCATGATGACGCCAATGGACCCCGTAAGGGTCCCCGGGTTGGCAACGATCCTCGACGCCGGGGCAGAGACATAGTAGCCACCGGAAGCCGCCAGAGATCCCATCGATACAACCACCTTCTTCTTCGAGACCGCCCTTTTCACTTCTTCATAGATCTCCTGCGACGGAGCAACGGCCCCGCCGGGGCTGTCAACCCGCAGGACTATCGCCTTGACGGACTGGTTTTTGGTCTGCTCCTTTATCTCTTCTATTGCGTTCTTGGAGTCCAGGATGGGTCCTTCGATCCTGACAATGGCGACCTTTTCTCCTATGGGCACATTCTTTTCGAAGAGGGTAATCGCTGCGCTCAGCACCAGGAGCAGAACAAGAAGGCCTAAGAGTATGAGACATGCCTTCTTCATGCCTTTTCACCCTTCACATGTTTCATGCTGAGTCCGATCTTCTTTTCTTCGGCGTCGATCTTTATGATACGCGCCGTCACTTCGTCACCCTCCTGAAAGGGCTCCTCTCTCTTGATCACTTCAGAGGAGTAAATCAGGCCCTCAACCCCGCCCTCGATCTCAACAAAGAGACCGAAATCGGTCAGTTTCAATACCTTGCACGCAACTTCGTTTCCGAGCTTGAATTTCCCGGGTATCTCGTCGATCCATGGATCGGGATTGAGTTGCTTGAGCCCTAGGGATATCCGTTCCTTTTCAGGCTCGAGACTAAGGATCACTGCATCAACCTTCTGGCCCTTCTTGAGAATTTCAGACGGATGTCTTACGTGTTTTGTCCATGATATATCAGATATATGGATCAGCCCGTCCACACCCTCGGGGAGGCCGACAAAGGCACCGAATTCTGTGATGCTCCTTATCTTCCCGGTGATCGTCTGACCGACGGCGTACCTCTGTGATATCACTTCCCAGGGACTCGGCTTCAGCTGCTTCAAGCTCAGGGAAAGCCGCCTTTCCCCCTTATCCACCTTGATCACGAGGGCGTCGACGGTCTCGCCCACAGAAAGGTACTTGGAAGGATGCTTTGGCCTGAGCGACCAGTCTATCTCCGACACATGAACAAGACCCTCGACACCCAACTCGAGTTCGACGAAGGCGCCATAATCGGCTATGCTCACGACCTTGCCGCTAACCTTTTTCCCGACAGGATATTTCTCCTCAACCGTCAGCCAAGGGTCAGCCGTCTTCTGCTTGTAACCAAGCGTTACGCGTTCATGCTCAACGTCGTATTTGAGGACAGTGACCTCTATCCTGTCGCCGACAGCAAAGAACTCCGAGGGGTGAGTTATCCTTCCCCAGGAGATGTCGGATATATGGAGCAGTCCGTCGATCCCTCCAAGATCCACAAAGACACCGTAATCGGTTATGTTCTTCACGATACCTTCGAGAAGGGCCCCTTCGACGAGCCTCGGAAGGGTCTCGATCTTCTTCTTCTGTCGCTCCTCTTCCATTGCAGCCCGGCGGGAAACAATGATGTTGGAACGCTTGTTGTTCAACTTGAGGATCTTGAAACTCATCGGTTTTCCGACGAGGGCGTCCATATCTTTCACGGCCTTTGTGTCAATCTGGGAACCAGGCAGAAAAGCCTTTACCCCCATGAGATCAACGGTAAGGCCGCCCTTCGTCTTCCCTACGATCGAGCCTTCAATCGTCGCTCCTTTCTCGAATGCCGCTTCAAGGACGTCCCATGCCTTTACCTTTGAGGCCTTGTCCTTCGAAAGGGTTACAACCCCCTCAGAATCCTGGATGTGCGCGACGTATACATCAAGGACATCACCGACCCTGAGGTTCGCAAACTCCTCGGGCGCAAACTCCTCTGCAGCGATAAACCCCTCTGACTTGTATCCGATGTCCACGATGACCCCGTCCTGCTTTACGGAAACGATCCTCCCGCTCAGAATCGATCCTTCGCGGATGTGACGGAAAGTCTCCGCGTAGATTCTTTCCATCTCATTGTTCTTAAGTTCCATTACCCTGTCCTCCTCTATCCCTAATTCTTCTTTGCACATCATCGATGATCCACTCGGGTGTTGAAGCGCCGGCGGTGATACCGACTCTTTCGACGCCGGTAAACCAATCGCTATCGAGCTCGTCGGCAGTCTCAATGTGGTAGGTCCTGATCGGCAGGGCCGCACAGAGGTTCGCGAGCTGCGTTGTGTTGGCGCTGTTCTTCCCCCCCACGACGATCATCACATCGACGTTCCTCGCCATCTCCTCCGTCTCCTTCAGACGCAGAGCCGTTGAGTTGCAGATGGTATTATATACCTTTAGTTCTTTTGATTGCTCGACAACCCTGCTCACTAATTTCTTGAGGGTCATGACGGGTTTCGTCGTCTGCACTACAATACCGACACGATTCTTCAGTTCAGGCAGTTCTTCCTCACCGTCGATCACAAGGGCGTCTTCTCCTGCATAGCTCATTAAACCCTTCACTTCAGGGTGTTCCCTGTCCCCGAGGATGATAACCTGATAGCCCTCCTTCTTGAGGAGTTGAGCATAATGCTGCGCCTTCTTCACGAAAGGACAGGTCTTATCGATTATATCATATCCCCTTTTTGCTGCCTCTTCCAGAAGATGGAGGGGTATTCCGTGTGTTCTGATAATGAGGGCCCTGATATCGCCGTTGTATATATTGTCAGTCGGCATGATGCCCTTCTCCCGGAGTCTCTCAATGACCTGAGGGTTATGTATAATCGGTCCAAAGGTATAAAGGCCCTTATGCTCTTTTTCAGCGAGAGCGAATGTCGTATCGATGGCTCTTTTCACCCCGAAGCAGAAACCTGCAGTCTTTACAACCAAAATCTTCACGATAATCTCCCTTTCCCTTCCGTAGACGCCCTGAATGATCCCGGACAAGTCGGGTTGAGAAACGGCTTAGCCTTTGTCTCTCTTCCTGTGTCCTTCAATACTTCTGCGTCTGAGCAGCTCTATAGCGTCCATGACATTCTGCGTCACCTCTTCCCGAATACCCTTTCTTTCTGCCCTCTTTTTCACCTCGATCGGGTCACCGAAGGTGACCGTGATCTTCGCTGGCCTCACCAACTTCGCTCCCACAGGCAAGGCACGCTCGGTCCCGTCAAGAGCGACCGGAACGATCCGGCAACCGACCATGGAAGCGATCATACCCACACCCCCCTTGGCTTCGAGGCGGCTCCCGTCGGCAGTCAGTCCGCCTTCAGGAAATATTACAACAAGCTCGCCCTTCTCCAATCGCCGTACAGTCTCCTTGATCGTTGAAGGATACGGACACTCCCGTCTCACGGGAAAGGCGAACAACCGAAGGGCCCTTCCCACAACGGGAATGGAAAATAAACTCTCCTTGGCCATATAGGTAGGTCGGCGTCTCAGCGCAGCTCCGATGACCGGAGGATCGAGATAACTGAGATGATTCGCTGCAACGATAACTCCGCCGCGCTCAGGGACCCTCTCTGCATCCATTACCTCAAGCCTGTTTATTACCTTGAAAAACGCCCGAAAGACCGGCCTGAAAAACAGGCAGAGAAAATCCCTCAAGGGTCTGACCTTACAAGCTCCAGGATATTTTCGAGGACCACTTCGGCACTCTTGTCTGTTGTATCTATTATAACAGCATCCTCGCCCTTCACAAGGGGAGCTATGCCTCTGCTCTGGTCCCTCCTGTCCCTCTCCACTACGTCTCGTTCAGCCTCGTCCTCTGTTATCGTAAGCCCCAGGTCCCTTAACTGGTCATGCCTTCTCCTCGTCCTTTCGGCCGTCGATGCATCCAGATAGAATTTCTTCCAGGCCTTCGGAAAGACGACTGTTGTGGTATCACGGCCTTCGACAACCACGTTCTGACGAGAAGCAGCGCTCCTCTGCACATCGAGGAGAAAGTCCCTCACAACCTTCCGGGCTGAAAAGACGGAGGAATAATGGCCAACCTCAGGCGTCCTGATCTCACCGGAGACATCCCTTTCCCCAAGGAAAACCTTTCCCCCGCTGAAGCGTATCCCCGACGAGTGGAGGGCCTCAACGAGGAGATCATCGCCGTCTTCCGGTCTGATTCCTCTCTCGAGGAAGAAGAGCGCCACTGCCCGGTAAATAGCGCCCGTGTCGAGATAATCAAATCCGAGCCTCAGGGCAAGAGACCGTGCAAGGGTGCTCTTCCCGGCGCCTGAAGGCCCGTCTATCGCGATGACCTTACCCATATCGGGAACAGGCAAAAAACTATAAGATAAAAGATGCTAACCATCATTCCCCTTCAGACCAGAACCCTTTGCGAGGTTTTTCAGGCACTCATAGAACCCTGGAAAGGATACATCCGCGCAGGATGCGTTGTTAATGACTGTGGTTCCGTCTGCAATCAGTCCCGCCACGGAGAGGGACATTGCTATTCTGTGGTCACGGTAGCTCTCGGTTTCACAGCCACGCAAAGGACTCCTCCCTCTTATCGAAATTCCGTCAGGATGCTCTTCAAGTTCGACGCCAAACTTCCTCAACTCTGTTGCCATCGCCCTTATCCTGTCAGATTCCTTCACCCTGAGTTCTTCTGCCCCCCGTATCTCTGTAATACCCTCAGCCTGCGTGGCCAGGACACAGAGTATGGGGAATTCGTCTATAATGGAAGGCACCATTTCCTTCCCGATCGTTGTCCCTTTGAGACCGCCTGCGGTCCTGCAGTAAAGGTCAGCCACAGGTTCGCCAGACACTTCCCGTTCATTACTCAGTCGAACGTCAGCGCCCATTCGCGCTATTACTTCAAGGATGCCTGTTCTTGTCGGGTTGATCCCTACGCCCCTGATCAGGATCTCTGAATCAGGGACGATGAGGGCTGCAGCAATGAAGAAGGCCGCCGAAGAAAAATCGGCAGGAACGGTCGTGTCACAGGATCTTAGCCTTGAACCGCCTTCTATCGTGACGGTCAGGTCTTCCACCTTGATCGCTGCGTCCATGGACCTGAGCATCCTTTCCGTGTGATCACGCGACTTGTACGGTTCCGTAATAACAGTCTTACCGTCGGCGTACAGACCCGCGAGGATCAGGCAGGATTTCACCTGGGCCGAGGCGACGGGCATTCTGTACTGAACAGGTTTAAGCACCTTCCCCTTGATAGCAATCGGAGGGTATTTGTCTCCCCCCCTTCCCGAAATATCGGCGCCCATTTCTTTGAGAGGATTTATCACCCTTCCCATGGGTCTCTGTTTCAGGGAATCATCTCCCGTCAGAACGGAGAAGAACGGGCTTCCGGCAAGGATGCCCGAGATGAGTCGTATTGTGGTGCCTGAATTGTCGCAGTTGATGACGTCAAAGGGCTCTTTCAGACCATACAACCCGTTACCATGGATGATGAGTTCATCCTCCAGTCCCCCCGTCCCTCCCCACACTTCTTCTATGTCTATGCCAAGCAGCCTGAAGGCATTTATGGTACTTATGGGATCTGCAGCCCGAAGGAAGTTCCTCACCCTGCTCGTACCTTCGGCCAGTGAAGCAAACATCACTGCCCTGTGAGAGATCGACTTATCCGCCGGGGGGGAAATCTCTCCATTCAGACTCTTCACTCTCTCTACCGTTCTACGATCCATCCGATCTCGACTCAAGACCTACTCTATTACTCTATGCCCTTCCTCAATTCACGGGCCTCGGAAAAGGTCCTTTCGATGCCTGCGGCGTCCTTATTCTCAAGCATTGTCGCGATTCTGTCGAGATTCTCTCTCAGCATCCCTGTCAACCTTATGAGGTTGTCCCTGTTAAAGATCACAATGTCTCTCCACATTTCAGGGGAACTCATTGCAATTCTTGTAGTGTCCTTGAAGCCCTGTCCTGCGTAACCGATACATCCCGGATCAAAGGTATCAACGGTATTGACAAGGGCATAGGCGACAATGTGTGGCAGATGGCTTACCGCGCCAAATATCTCATCATGCCTATAAGGGTCCATAACCTCAACCCTGCCTTCGAGTCTCTCCCACAAGGAGATAATCCTGTCTCTTGCAAGACTGTCGGTGGTTTCGGTGGGGGTGACAACGCAGAGTGCCTGACGGAAGAGATCCGGCCTCGCATCATCGATACCTGACTTATCGCTTCCTGCTATGGGATGGGATCCGATGTAGTATGTTCCTTCACGGACAAGGCTCTCCAATTCATGGACCATGCTGCCCTTCACGCTCCCCACGTCCGTTATGACCGCGCCCTTTTTGAGAGAGCCACGCACCTCTCCAATAATGGTATGAAAGGAACCCACAGGTGTCGCAAGGACGATAAGATCAGCATGGTCACATGCCTTGTCTGCATCCATGCTGTAATCATCTATTATCCCCCTCTCCCTGGCACGCCTCAGATTCTCCTCGGTTCTGCCATAACCATGGACAGATCTGCACAAGCCCTTGTTCCTTAAAGCAAGGGCCAGAGACGCACCGATGAGCCCGACACCGAGGATGGCGACCTTGTTGAAGAACATTGGGTCTCTATATCTCTCTTTCCACTGCAGCGGCTACCGGCTTCAATTCCTCCATCAATTTCAGAAAGTCCCTTGGTTTTAGGGATTGCTCTCCATCGGACATCGCTTCTTCGGGGTTGGAATGGACCTCCAGGAGCAAACCGTCAGCACCAGCCGCAATAGCGGCCTTCGCCATTGCCGGGACGAGATCCCACTTTCCGACGCCGTGGCTGGGGTCTACGACAACAGGCAGATGGGTCAGCCCTTTCAGGACCGGGACTGCACTGAGGTCGAGGGTATTCCTCGTCGCTGTCTCGAAGGTCCTGATTCCCCTCTCGCAGAGGATGACCTCATGGTTGCCTCGCGACATGATGTATTCAGCCGACATGAGCCATTCCTTGATCGTGGATGAGAGCCCCCTCTTCAGCAGGACCGGTTTCCTGACAGAGCCGACCTCCAGGAGCAGTCTGAAATTTTGCATGTTCCTTGCTCCGATCTGTATGACATCGGCATATTCGACCATAGTGCCGAGGTCCCTCGGGTCCATCAATTCCGTCACAACGGGGAGACCGGTCTTTTCCCTTGCTTCCGCGAGATACCTGAGCCCCTCTTCGCCAAGGCCTTGAAATGCGTAAGGAGAAGTGCGCGGTTTAAATGCGCCGCCCCGTATGAATGATGCGCCCGCCGCCTTCACTTCCTCTGCTATGCTGACGATCATCGTCTCATTTTCGACTGAACAGGGTCCGGCGATAACGGCGACCTTCTTCCCACCGATAGTCCTTCCCCTCACATCGATGACGGTATTCTCTGACTGAAACTCCCTGCTCGCCAGTTTGTACGGCCTGATGATCCTCATTACATTCTCGACGCCGGTCATCGCCCGTATGGCATCTTCCTCTTCCTCCGTGATCCTTGAGGTGTCACCGATAACGCCGACAATCGTCCTTTCCGTGCCCCTCGACACGTTCGCTGTCAGCCCTTTGCTTTCGAGTTTCTTAAGCAAATGTTTCAAGGCATCATCGGATGCCCCCGGCTTTAGTACTATAATGTCCATGGTTCCTCCGGATTTCAGGAGTAAGGAGTACGCAGTTACTCCCAAGGGGAAGAGGGTGAGGGCATTATCCAGAGTCTCTTATCCCTACCTGGAGAAAGGGGTGGAGACCCCCCTCCTGCATACCACAAACTACCTGGTGGTTATGATTTGTCTCAGTGCTTCTATAGCCCGCCTGTTCTCTTCAGGCAGTCCTATTGTCACCCGTAGTGCATCGGGTCCGATCGGTCTCACGATAACGCCGAGGCGGAGCAGTTTCTCATAAAGAGCCGGGGCGTCCTGAACGGGGAGGTAAACAAAATTCGCCTCTGTCAGGACGTGGGGAAGTCCCAGATTCTCAAGCTCTCCGTAGAGATATCTCTTTCCCTCTTCGTTGATCCTTCGAGATTTTTCAACGTGCCCGGTATCCCGCAACGCGTTCAGTGCCGCTACCTGTGAGATGGTGCTCGTGTTAAAAGGCGGTCTGAGCTTATTCATCTCGTTGATAATCTCGCTCCCGGCAATACCGTAACCGATCCTCAACCCTGCCAGGCCGTATATCTTCGAAAAGGTCCTCAGGATGAGGATGTCCTTTCCCCTGCCAAACCATTTCATGCTGTCGGCATATTCAGGATCGGAGACATATTCGTAGTATGCTTCATCCATCACCACGAGAACGTTGTCGGGCAGTTTTTCCATCATCCCGTCGAATTCCCCTTTTCTGTTCATCGTTCCCGTAGGGTTATTCGGGTTCGCGATAAAGACGATTCTTGTCTTCTCTGTGACCGCGTCAAGCATCGCAGTGAGGTCATGGGTATAACTTCTCAGGGGGACCTTTATAGACTTTGCACCAAGGGCCTGGACTGCAAGGTGGTATACCACGAATGAAGGATGAGCCATAACAGCATTGTCCCCCGGCTTCATGAATGTTCGCACAACAATGTCGAGGAGTTCGTTGGAGCCATTTCCGAGGATGACATTCTCCTGCCTGACGGAGAGCATCTCAGCAAGTGCATTCCTCAGATAATAACCGCTCCCGTCAGGGTATCGGTTCAGCTCTCCTGAAATGCCTCTTATGGCCTCCAGTGCCAGCGGCGAAGGCCCGACAGGGTTTTCGTTCGATGCAAGCTTTACCGAACCCCTGATGCCAAGCTCCCTCTCGAGTTCCTCTATGGGCTTTCCCGGCACATAGGGGTTAATTGCAGAAACGTATTCCGGCGGTCTAACCATTGATCTCACCTGAAGGGTAGGAGCCGAGGATCTTCAGATAAAGGCAATGCTCTCTCACCCTCTCTATTGCCTTCTTCAGCTTCTTGTCAACCATGTGACCTTCAAGGTCGACAAAGAATATGTATTCCCATGCCTTTCGTTTTGACGGCCGTGACTCTATCTTCGTGAGATTTATCTTCGCCTCCTTGAAAGGTTCGAGGATATGGAAGAGGGCGCCGGGCCTGTCCTTCGTCGAGAACATGATCGAGGTCTTATCCTTGCCAGTCCTCTTCGACGGTTCCCGGCTGATAACGAGGAATCTGGTGTAGTTGTCCTTGGAGTCCTCAATGCTGTGCTCGACAAACCAGAGGTCGTATATCTTTGCTGCAAGCTCGCTGGCGATAGCGGCAGCGTCTTTCTCTCTTGAGGCGATTTCAGCAGCCTTCGCAGTACTTACTGTCTCATGGACGGGGATGGCAGGGAGGTTCTTCTCGAGCCATTTCCTGCACTGTGCCGTCGCCTGGGGGTGAGAGTAGACCTTTCGTATCATTGCCTTGTCCCCGCTCTTTGAGAGGAGGTTATGGGAAATCTTGAGCATCACCTCACCGATGATTGTGAGCTCGAAATCCATAAACATGTCGAGGGTATAGCTCACAACGCCTTCATTCGAATTCTCGATCGGCACAACCCCATATTCAGCCTGTCCTGAATAGACCGCCTCGAAGACTTCCTTGATGCCTTCAACGGGTATGATGCTGGCTGAAGTGCCGAAATATCTCGTTGCAGCGAGGTGAGTAAAGGTGGCAAGGGGGCCGAGGCATGCGACCTTCAGTGGCTCTTCGAGGGAAAGTGAGGCTGAGAGAATCTCACGGAAGAGTATCCTGAGCGCATCATTCGGGAAGGGTCCCTTGTTTGTCGAGGTCAGTCGCTGAAGGATTTCGCTCTCTCTGAGGGGAGAATAGAAACTCGTACCCTCTCGCCTCTTGATCCGGCCGATCTCAAGGACAATTTTAGCCCTCCTGTTGAGAAGGCTGAGCAGCCTGTCATCGATGCTGTCGATTTCGTCTCTGAGTCTTTTCAGATCACTCACAGTACATTCCTGTTATCACGGGAAATGGTATCACGCTACCATCGTCGAATCCCTCACCAAAATAATACTATACAGCTCTTTTCTCAATTTTTTCAAGGAGTTTTATGTACTAATCTTCAGGCTGCTCAAAACGTATATCGCGGTACCTTTGAAGGTTGTCGACCATACGCCGTGCGCTCAACGCGGAAAGTCATTTTCTGAGATTCAGGCCCCTTATTCTTGTGCGCATTCATCTATCCCCAAGGCAGGCCTGATGAGAACAGGTTCTACGATTGGAACAGGTTTGACCCTATTGCCCTTCAAGGAATTCTCAATGATCCAGCATTTCTCAGACTTTTTGCTAGCAACGGAATTCTCGTGCATCTTCTCACCCGACGACCTGACATCATGTTCTTTGTTCGCTGTCCGCGAAGGCGGCTTATCTTCTCTCTGATCCGCCCTTGCAGGCACTTCAGTGCTTTTTGACGGTGCGTCATTGGTGTCAGCAGAATGCGTATCAACGCTCTTTTTGTCCGGTCCCTGGCGATTCTCTGTCTCGCGCTCTTTCTTAGGAGCAACGGACTTTCTCGTCTGAAGGGCAGCAAAAACGATCTTGTATGCCTGTTCAGGAGGAATGACCTCTGAAAGCCTCTTGAGGGAATCAAGGGCCTTTGCTCGGTCTGCCTGAGAGACACCCTCGGCATCGGCGTATTCCAGGATCAGGTTTCTTGCCTCTTCCAGCGTTATGGCTGAAGCCCTTCCTGGACAAATCCACAACCATAACAGCACCATGGCAGCTATCAAAGGGATTTTTCTCATTGCGATTCGATGCGTCTCTATCTCTTATCGTCCCGAAGGGGAAGAACCTTTAACGTATATGATTCATATAGTTCGGGGACCGGCTACAGACACTTCTCCAGGCAACAAAGCATAACAGCGGGATGCTTCAATCTCTCCTGACCTTTGGCCTCTTGTTCGCCTCCAGCACCTTCTTTCTCAGACGTATGGATTGCGGTGTCACCTCGACCAGTTCGTCTTCCTTGATGAATTCGATGGCCTGTTCAAGGCTCATGATGTGCGGCGGTATTAACTGGAGCGCCTCATCAGCATTGGCGGCACGGATGTTCGTCAATTTCTTCTCTTTAATGACATTCACATCAAGGTCGTTGTCCCTCGAGTTTTCTCCGATGATCATACCTTCGTAGACCTGGGTATTCTCCCTGATGAAGAGCGTGCCCCTCGGCTGGAGGTGGAAGAGGGCGTAGATCGTTGATTTCCCAGGTCTGTCTGCAACAAGGGCACCGGTCTCTCTCTTTGTAATCATCCCCTGCCAGGCCTCGTAACCGTCGAAGATATGATTGAGCAGGCCCGTTCCCCGCGTATCGGTAAGGAACTGAGACCTGAAGCCGATCAAGCCCCTTGAGGGTATCCTGAATTCGAGCCTCACCCTCCCATACCCGTTGTTCTGCATCTTCTGCATCTTCCCCCTTCTCATGCCCACCTGCTGGGTCACCACACCAACATACTCCTCGGGCACATCGATCACGAGCACCTCCATGGGCTCCTGGATGACTCCATTGGCCTCCCTGGTGATGATCTCGGGCATCGAAACAGCAAGTTCATACCCCTCCCTCCTCATCATCTCGATGAGGATCGCGAGCTGCAACTCTCCCCTCCCCATGACGGCAAAGGAATCGGTCCCTGAAAAGTCGACCTTTATGGCAACATTATAGAGCAGCTCCTTTTCGAGACGCTCCCTCAGGTTTCTCGATGTCACATATCTCCCCTCCCTTCCTGCAAAGGGAGACGTATTGACGAGGAAGACCATCGAGATGGTGGGCTCATCAACCTTGATGCGCGGAAGAGGTCTGGGAGTCTCGACGTCGGTAATGGTGTCTCCGATGGTTATACCTTCGATGCCTGAAAGAGCGATAATATCGCCTGTTGAGGCCTCTTTGGTATCGACCCGTTCAAGACCCTGGAAGGTGTATAGTGAAGTCACCTTGGTCCTCGTAATCCCGGAATCGCTCTTTGCCATGGCGACATAGTCACCGACCCTCACTGTGCCAGAGAAGATCCTGCCTATGGCAAGCCTTCCCACATAGTCGTCATAGTCTATGTTCGTCACAAGAAGTTGCAAAGGCCCCTCGCTGTCGCTGCCCGGCGGAGGTATGGTCTTTACGATCATCTCAAAGAGGGGCTGGAGGTCATCCGAATCGTCCTCCATGCGCAGTTTCGCAAAACCCTTCTTCGCGTTGGTATAAAGGACAGGGAATTCGAGCTGCTCCTCAGTGGCGTCGAGATCGATGAAGAGGTCGTAGACCTCGTTGAGGACCTCCTGTATTCGTGCATCGGATCTGTCAATCTTATTAATGACGAGGATCGGCGGAAGTCTGAGTTCGAGGGCCTTTTTCAAGACAAACCTCGTCTGGGGCAGGGGGCCTTCAGAAGCGTCGACGAGGAGAAGCACGCCATCCACCATCTTCAAAGTCCTCTCGACCTCACCTCCGAAGTCTGCGTGGCCGGGAGTATCTACGATATTGATCTTGATGCCGTTGTATTGGATGGCGGTGTTCTTTGCCATGATCGTGATCCCCCGCTCACGCTCAAGGTCGATATTGTCCATAACACGCTCCTGCACCTTCTCATTGGAGCGGAAGATGCCGCCCTGTCTGAGCATCCCATCGACGAGGGTCGTCTTTCCATGGTCGACATGGGCGATAATAGCGATATTCCGTAAATCTTCACGTCTCATAACAGGACAATCCTCTCTTCATGGTCAATCAAGTGTTTTCCAAAGGCAATGTCTGTGGCAGGACAATGCAATACTGCTATTATTGTAATCGAATGGCGAGCAGAAAAGCGAGTCGGCCGCAACCTTGGGTATGCCATATAATCCGTAAACTTCGGGGCAGATGTTCGATTCGCAGGCAAGAGTAGGAGTTATTGGACGGTCTGCCTGTGCGGACCGTAAGAGCCTCTTCATGATAGACTGTTATGAGGATTATGTGGTCGGAACAATCACACGGGGCTATTCTCATGCCGAGAAGTCGGTCCGGGGAGAAGACGGATAGGAGACGAGTTTACCCCCATCTCATTTCTTGCGGCTCCATATCCTATTTCCCGTTCATCCTCTTCTTCCTCTTTCGTTTGTCAGGAGCAGACGATTCCTTTATGCCGAACTCAAGTAGCTTCTTCTTCCCCTCCTTGATCCTGTCCCTCAGCACAACAGCCCGCTCAAAGTCGAGTTTCTTGGCAGCTTCCTTCATCTCCTCTTCAAGCCTTTTTACGGTTTCTTCGCCGTAGCCGTAATCCATCGTCTCTTCTGAAACAGAGACCGTCAGGTAATCCGATTCGTAGATGGAACTCAGGATGTCCTTTATGGACGACTGTACACTCTCAGGAGTGATCCCCATCTCCCGGTTGTATTCCTTCTGAAGCTTCCTCCTCCTGTCGGTCTCTCCAAGGGCCCTTTGTATGGAACCGGTCATCTGGTCGGCATAGAGAAGCACTTCACCGCTGATGTTCCTTGCTGCCCTGCCGGCTGTCTGTATCAATGACCGCTCAGACCGCAGGAACCCCTCCTTGTCAGCATCGAGGATTGCGACCAGCGAAACCTCGGGGAGGTCGAGTCCCTCTCTGAGAAGGTTCACCCCTACCAGCACATCGAATTTACCCTGCCGCAAGTCTCTTATCAATTCAACCCTCTGAAGGGTATCGATATCTGAATGGAGGTACCGTGCCCGGACCCCGAGTTCGATATAATAGTCTGTGAGATCTTCAGCCATCTTCTTTGTGAGTGTCGTGACGAGAACCCGCTCACCCCTCGTTGCCCTCAGCCTGATTTCTCCGAGAAGGTCATCGACTTGCCCTGAGACCGGCCGCACCTTCATCTCAGGGTCTACGAGGCCTGTGGGCCTGATGATCTGTTCCACAACCCTTCCCCGTGCTTTTTCGATCTCATAAGGACCGGGCGTTGCCGACACATAGACAACCTGATTCACCCTGTGTTCGAACTCCTTAAAGGTGAGGGGCCGGTTATCGAGGGCAGAGGGGAGCCTGAAGCCGAAATCAACGAGGGTCTGTTTCCTTGACCTGTCTCCTTCATACATTCCCCCTATCTGAGGGATGGTGGCATGGGACTCGTCAATCATGATAATAAAGTCTTCCGGGAAATAGTCGATCAGGGTAAAGGGAGGCTCTCCGGGGGCTCTCCCGCTCAGATGCCGCGAGTAGTTCTCGATGCCGTGGCAGTAACCAAATTCCCTGAGCATCTCGAGGTCAAAGCGCGTCCTCTGTTCGATCCTCCGGGCCTCAACTATCTTGCCCTCTCTGAGGAAATACTCGACCCTTTCCTTCATCTCGCTCTCTATCCTCTTCAATGCCGGTTCAAGCCGCTCCCTCGGAGTGATCCAATGGCTGTTTGGGAAGAGGGCGAACTTCTCGGTCCTTCTCATCCCCTCGCCGGTCAAGGGATCAAATTCGGCTATGGCATCGATCTCATCTCCGAAGAATTCAATTCTCACGGCCCTATTGAGAGAGAAGGAGGGATAGACCTCGACACTGTCCCCCCGCACCCTGAAGGCTCCCCTCCTGAAGTCCATGTCGGAACGGTTATACTGCATCTCGACGAGCCTGTTCAGGATATCATCCCTCTCTGTCCGCATCCCCTCTTCAAGGATGAGGTGCATATCCATGTAATCCTTCGGAGAACCGATCCCGTAAATGCAGGACACCGAGGCAACGACTATGGTATCCCTCCTCTCGAGGACGGACATCGTCGCTGCATGGCGGAGCCTGTCTATGTCATCGTTGATCATGGCGTCCTTCTCGATATAGGTGTCTGTTGTGGGTATGTAAGCTTCGGGCTGGTAATAGTCGTAATAACTCACAAAAAATTCAACGGCATTCTCGGGAAAGAGCTCCCTGAACTCGCCATAGAGCTGTGCGGCTAGGGTCTTGTTATGCGCAATAACAAGGGCCGGCCTCTTCACATGCGCAACCACATTAGCGACGGTAAAGGTCTTCCCCGAACCGGTGACACCGAGGAGCACCTGGTGCCTCAGACCCCTTTCGAGGCCTTTAGTGAGTTCAGAGATGGCCCTCGGCTGGTCACCCTTGGGAACAAAGTTGGTCGAAAGTTGAAAATCCATCTATCAACAGATCAGTCTGAGACTGAGGCTTCGAGAGGCTTCCTCGACACAAGAATCGCCGCCGAAATCGAGGAGCACCATGGTTTCATCCTTGAGGCCGAAGAAAACAGAAACGAGACCCTCGCCAAGCTTGAAAAAGACCATAATCAAAGCACGAAGAGACGCCCTTTTATCGAGCCCTTCCTTTTCTCTGTCATGACTGAAGGAGATTAATACCATGACGATATGCTAACAGACTTCGGAAGGAAAAGTCCGGGACGATGCGGAAAGACAAAAGAAATCAGCTGGCCTTGCTCACCTTTGCCCCGTCTTCGAGCACAGGTATATCTTTCCCTTCCTTATCGGTAATGACAACCACTGTGGCGCCGGGATCAATACTCTTTATCGTCCTTGACAGTCCTTTTCTCTTCTCCAAGCGCAAGACCGCTCAGGGTAGTCAAAGTAAAGCATACTTTCTCTCGCGGATCGCGTAAAACTCATGAAAGCGAATGTGGCCTCTTCTCTCCCGAACTCTTAAACCATTCGACGTATTCCCGTATCTCTGTGACTAAGCGTGCAAGGTCACGGGCAGCACCTTTAATATGAGTGGTTGACTCCGTAGTGTGAGTGATGACCTCAGAGGTTCTCTGCATATTTTGGGCGATCTCTTCAGCTGCTGACGATTGCTCCTCAGCTGCGGCAGCGATGCGCTGGACCATATCCATTGCACTTGACGATGCATTTACGATGGTTTCGAGTGATTGTCGCGCCGTCTCTGCAAGTCGAACACCGCTGTTCACTTCTTCGCTCCCCTTCCTCATGGTCTCCACGAATCGCTTTGTTTCCCCCTGAATCTTTGATACCCGCTCTATGATATCTCCCGTTGCCTTTCCTGTTCGCTCAGCCAACTTTCTCACCTCATCAGCGACCACCGCAAAACCTCTTCCCTGCTCGCCTGCTCTTGCCGCCTCAATGGCCGCATTCAAGGCGAGGAGATTAGTCTGGTCCGCTATGTCCTTGATGACGGTCACGATCTCCCCTATCTGTGCCGAACTCTCATCAAGTTCGCCGATAGTCACTGTCGCCTCCTTCACACTCTCCGCAATCTGAAGCATGCCGTGGACAGTCTGTTCGACCACCTCTTTTCCCTTGGCAGCTGTTTCAGAGGAGTTTTTCGAAGCGTCTGCGGCCTGAGAAGCATTCTTTGCAACATCCAAAACAGTCTGGGACATCTGGGTGGATGCCGCCACCACCTGCTGAGCCTGCAGGGCTTGCTCTTGCGCGCCTCTACTGAGATCCTCCGCCGTTGAAGAGAGCTCTTCTGATGAGGAAAGGATATGCTCCATTCCTCCCTTAATGCTCCGCACGATCGCCGTTATCTTTTCAGACATGACCCCAAAGTCATGTACCATCATCGCCAGTTCATCCTTCCCTTGAATTCCCGATTCAAAGGAGCTGAAATCACCTTCAGCCATGACTCTGGATTTCCCGGATATCACGAGGACAGGCTTGATCACAACTGATACCAGAAACTTGGCAATGAGGCCCAGGAAGAGGATGTACAGTGCTCCTAAGCCTATCAACCCCCATTTGATCACCTTCGATTCCTTTTGGATGCCTCCCACGATTGTTGGCACATAAGCCCTCACCTTGTCAACCAAATTCCTCGATGCTTCTAAGAACGCATCGTACCGTTCGGCCTGTATCCCTCGTGTGATCTCCTGTGCCTTGTCAACCTTTTTCGCGAGGATGAGGGGAACCAGGTCTTTCTCCGTCGTACCCTTATAGGCGGTCCACGCTTCCTTTGCCTTTGCCGCTGAGGACGTATCAAATCCGCCGTCTTTTAAGGATTTCTCTATTTTATTCAGAAGCTCATCGATCCTGTCGGCAAAATCCTGAATCTCATCTTGATACCCCTTGATCTTCTCCGGATCTTTTTCCAGCATCATGGTTAAGAGCGTTGCTTTCGTGAGGGTAAAATTAACCCTCGCCTTCGCTATATCATCGGCGGTCTGCATATTCTGTTCAATCTGCGCATAGACCGTTCCCCCCACCTGGACCCTCGTAAAAGCTATGAGCACCGATACGACAAATATCGCTGCTGTCACTATCAATAACCCAAATAAGCCGTACAGTTTCTTCCGGAGTCCCATATCCCTGAGCACGTGAATCATGGCATAGCCTCCTTTCACAGTCATTTTTTATTCCTATCGGAACAATTTCGAAACTCTTTCATCGTTCGGCGAAATAATTTCGCCTCGTATCCTGCGCCTAATGGTTCTCTCTCTTTCGTAATCCTGGGGAGACGCGCATCAGCTCCCGGATCCCCAGTCTTTTATGGTGTTAATTCACTGAAGAACAGTCTTACAAATACCGGACACGACATGGGAGAAAAACGAGTCTCGATACTGCAATGACTCGTGCTCCGCGCCGTTCTCAGGGCTGTCGGCATTCTCTCTTAATGCCGTCTAGAAGACTGCCGATTTGATCAGAGATCTGCTCCATCTCGTCGTAAATCTTCTCCGCCTTCTGCCTATCTCCACGGTTATAGTCCATAACCGCCTCCTTGGCCAGAGAGTGTATCCTTTCATGCGGAAGTCCTATGTTCTTGAAACTGACGAGGGTGCCGCACTGCTCTTTCCCCTCCCCGTCGTACCATGTGCCGAACCTGCAGGTATGGTGATTCGGAAGTTGAGACGGATCGAGCCTTGTGTCGCCGCTCAGACATGATCCGATCTTGTCCATGAATGTCCTATGGTCCGTCCTCGCAAGTTCGAGGATCAGCAATTCGCTGCCCTTCGTCTTGAAGCCGCCTGTGGCGTTCCTCAGTTCATCAGCCACGCCTGCCAGCTTATTGACCTCGTGCATGACGTCCTGGGAGATCTTTTCCATGTTCTTTGCTATGCCCGATGTCTTCTCGATATTCCTTGTAACCTCTTCGGATGCCGCAGACTGTTCATCCACTGCCGTTGCTATCTGCGTTATCTGGTCACGGACCTTCTGAACCGCTGCCACGATCGACTGGAGCGAGTCACCAACATTCCTGATGTACTGAGTCGCTTTTGTCACTTCGTTCGAGGCCTCTTCCATGGACTTCGACGTCTGCTCAGACTCTCCCTGTACCGCGCCGATCTTCTCGGATATCTCTGCCGTCGCCTTGATCGTCCTCTCCGCAAGCTTCCTCACCTCGTCAGCAACAACAGCAAAGCCCCTTCCCTGCTCTCCTGCCCTCGCCGCCTCAATCGCCGCGTTCAAGGCTAGGAGGTTCGTCTGGTCCGCAATGTCCTTAATCACCGTTACGATGTCCCCGATCTCACCCACCCGGCCGTTCAGTTTCCCCACCATCGAGGCAAGTTCAACGGTGGATGTATAGACACTGTTCACCGTCTCCACAGCGCCGTCAGCAACCTTGCTCCCCTCCGACGCCAGGTCCATCGCCTCAATGGACGTATCCGATGCTGTTGAGGCATTCTTCGCGATGTCCGTTATCGTTTGGCTCATCTCCTCGGAGGCTGTGGCGATCTGGGCAGCCTGCCCTGACTGCTCACGGGCGCCCTCTGCAGTCTTCTTCGTCCGCCTTCTGAGAATATCCACGGTCGATACGGCATTATTTGCTGAGGCGAGGATGCCGTTTATCATATTGTCAAAGGTTCTGACCATCTTGCTCATATTCTGCGACAAAAGGCCTATTTCATCATCACTCTTGTAGTCTACGGTAGTACGGAGATCGCCGTTGGCAAGGCTCTCCACTTCCCTGTTCAGATCGGATAGGGGTTTTGCTATCTTGCGCTGGCTCGTTATCCAGATGAATGCCAGGATGGCGAGATTCAGGAATACAAGGACAAGCTGTATCACCTTCAGGCTTCTCTGAAGCTGAGGGAAAACAATGATGACGCTGACCACGGTAAGGGTCAGCAGCACTGCCACCATCAGTCTCAGTTGACTCACAATCTTCATGGAATTCTCCTCCTATATAAACGTAATCTCAGCACTCTTTGTCTTTTGCCTGAGTTCGTATTCCGGATAATGGCGAAGTTAGTTATTTGTTGTAAATGTTGTCACCGTGCCAATCTCCTCATGCCCGAGGAGTTTGTCGATGTCGAGGAGGATAAGAAGCCTATCTTTGAGTTTTCCTACACCCTTAATAAATTCAGAGCCCGCTCCTCCGGTCATAGGAGGAGGAGGTTCGACCGTGTCTGAGTTAAGCCGTAATACCTCAGAGACCGAATCAACAATGAGGCCCACGGTTGTGCCGACATCAACGACCATGATCCGCGATTGTGAATCCGCGCTCTTCGCATCAAGCCCGAATTTCTTCCTGAGGTTTATGACGGGTATGACCTTGCCCCGGAGATTAATAACGCCTTCCACATAGCTCTGGGTATTCGGAACCGACGTAATATCAACCATCCGGTTAATCTCCTGGACCTTCAGGATATCAATAGCATACTCTTCACCTACGAGCTTAAAGGTGACCAACTGCAAGATCTCCGAACTTACTGCCAAAGCGTCCATCTCTTCCTCCTTTGCGGGACGGGAGTTTTAGCTGCCACAAAACCGTCAAGCATCATGCCTATCTTATCGGACTCTGACGTCAAAAACTTTAGGGAAGGACCGTCTAAACAGCGTTAATGATCTCTCCGGCCATCTCTTCAACAGAAAGGATCTTATCTGCTATACCGGCATCCACGACCGCCTTCGGCATGCCGTAAACAACGCAGGACTCCTCGTTCTGGGCAAAAATACGCCCCCCCGTCTTCTTCAGCGCCGTGAGCCCTTTCAACCCATCGTTCCCCATCCCCGTAAGGATCACGCCGAGGGACCTGCCTGGGAAATATTCCGCGACTGAAGACATCAGGGCATCCACAGACGGACGATAGATGAACTCCTCCTTCTCTTCCGAGACACTGATCACCGTCTCGATGCCTCTCCTCCTCGCCACCCTCATATGCCCACTGCCGGGAGCTATGAAGGCCACTCCCGCTTTCAGCGGCTCTCCATCCTCTGCCTCCTTGACGGTTATCTGGCTGAGTTGATTAAGCCTTTCGGCAAAGGGGCCGGTGAAGTTTGCCGGCATATGCTGGGCCACAACAACGGGGACAGGGAAGTCCTTTGGGAGTCTGGGAATGATCTCCTGAAGGGCACGGGGCCCTCCTGTCGAAGTGCCGATGGAGACGATGCTTATCCTACGTTCGCCGGTAGTCCTCACCTGCACTGGCTGGGAGACTTCGGCTGTCCTCGGCCTGTCCGATACCTTTGGAATTGCTCTTGTTGCCCTCCCCGGTATTCCCTTTCTTCCGAGATGTTTTACCTTTTCAATGAGTATTTCTTTCAGCTTCACAATGTTGATCGAGAGGTCCGAGAGGTTCTTTGGGATGAAGTCCACAGCCCCCAGATCAAGAGCATCGAGCGTCACCTTTGCCCCTTCAGTGGTCAGGGAGCTGACCATAATCACAGGAAGGGGACTCGTCTCCATGATGTTCTTGAGGGCGGCGATGCCGTCCATCCTCGGCATTTCCACATCCATGGTCACGATGTCCGGTTTCAGGCTCTTCACCTTTTCGATAGCCTCCATTCCGTCTCTCGCAGTCCCGATAATCGATATCTCGTGGTCCGACGACAGCATCGTGGAGAGGGCATTCCGCATAAAGGCAGAGTCATCGACAATAAGGACCTTTACCATGTGATCGTCACATTGAAAAGACCAATAATTGTATGGTTGATCCCTTCATTCCGCATTATCCCCCTATCCATTCTCTATCTCTTCGACCTTGAACCGTCCTGTCTTAAAACCCGAAGTCCTTCAAAAGGTCGTCGACATCAGACTGCGAAACTTGTTCGGGGTTGATCGCTTCCGCAGTCACTCCGTGCTCTATCTTGACGCCGAAGGTCGCTATCAGCTTCACAAGCTCCTCCTCGATCTCGCTCACGAGCTTGATGACCTTCTTTATGGTCTGACCTGTCAGGTCCTGGAACGACTGGGTCGTCAGGATCTCGGTGAGATCATCTTCGAGACTGTTCTTGAAGGTCTTCAGATAGGCAATCGCATCCTCAGGCTCCTTCAGTTTCCGTATCTGGGAGCTCAGTTCATCCATGCCGAGGGTGTATTTTTCGACGATTCCCATCGTCTTATTTGCAGCATCCTCGGTCTTATCTATGACATACTTCAGCCTGTCGATGGCGCCCGGCATCTCAACATTCGCCATGTCCTTGAGTCTCGGATCGATGGCCTCTTTGAAGCTCTTTATGGAGTCGTGCAATTTCCTCGTCACCCTGCCCACTTCGTTGAATATGCCGCTCTGTCCTTTTTTCAGGATATTTTCCATGGCATGATCGGCCTTTTCATAGTCACTGTTCCCAACAGCCTCTATGAAACTGACAAGGTCATCAAAGATCACATACCTCGGATCGCTCGAATCGATTCCCCTCTTCTCAAAAAAATCCCTGGCATCATGCAGCTCCTTTACTTTTATCTCTCCTGCCATGGTCTGGACGGTCTTGACAACCTCGACCCTGTCGCTGCCGTCAGTCTCTTTCACGTCAATAACGACGTCCTCAAAGAGGCTCATGTCTTCTGATGGCAGGAGTTTCTTGGTATCGAGGAGCACAACGAGTCTGTCCTCCAGCTTTGCGACACCCTCGATCTGCTCGACATTATCATTGAGGAACTTTTTCGGGTGCTCGATCGAAGATTCATCAATATTGATAACACCCGTTATCCCGTCCACGAGTATGCCGAAGGTCATTCTGCCGCTCGCAACGACGATGATCTTGTTGCCCCTGTTCCCGTTGTCGCCAAGGTTGACGAGCTTCTTGAGGTTGACGATCGGAATGACCGACCCCCTCAGGTTGGTGACTCCCTCGATATATTCCGGTGCCTGAGGCATTCTCGTTATGGCGGGCATGCTGACGATCTCCCGTACCTTCAGGATTGGTATCGTGTATTCGCTCGCATTGAGATGAAACCCTATATACTGCTCCATGTCTCTCCTCCTTACAGGTTTTTTATTGCTCCGCTAACACTCCTCGCTATGCTCGCAAGATCGAGAATAAGGACTACTTTCCCTTCACCCGTTATCGTTGCGCCGAGGATATGAGAAGATGCCGTTTCAAGTCCGTCTATACTCTTTATCACAACCTCTTCTTGTCCGAGGAGCTCATCGACGGCAAGGCAGAACTGACTCTCCCCAATGGAAACGACCGTAGCGTAACGATATTCGGCGTCGGAGCCGGCAGGGTTGCCGAGGAGAGAGGACAATTCGAACAGGGGATTGACTCTCCCCCGGATGACAAGGACCTTCTGCCCCACAACATCATCGATCTCGCTCCTCGACACCTTCCGGATCTCCTCGACGGGTGCAAGGGGAATCGCGTAGTTCGACGTGCCGACCCGCACCATGAGGGCCTGCACGATCGCAAGGGTAAGAGGGATACTGATCCTGAAGGTGGATCCGGCATCCTTCTTCGATGCCACCTCGACATAGCCATTGAGCTTTGAAATGTTCGTCTTGACCACATCCATCCCGACGCCTCGGCCGCTCAGTTCTGTGGCGACATCGGACGTGGAAAACCCTGGCAGAAATATGAGGTTTATCGCAGACTCATCGGTCATCCTCTCGGCCTCTTCCCCGCTGATCAAAGCCTTTTCAAGGGCCTTCTTCTTCACCCTGTCTACATCGATACCCTTGCCGTCGTCAGAGACCTCGATGACAATCTGGTTTCCCTTCTGGCAGGCGCTGATCGTGATCGTTCCCTTTTCAGGTTTTCCCTTGGCCAGTCTCACCTCTGTTGATTCGAGGCCGTGGTCTATCGCATTCCTGATGATATGCACCATGGGATCGCCTATCTGCTCAATGACCGTCTTGTCGACTTCTGTCTCTTCCCCGGAGATCAGGAGCTCAACCTGCTTGCCGAGGGGACCTGCAATGTCTCTTACGAGGCGGGGGAATTTGCCGAAGACCTTTTTGATCGGCTGCATCCTCATCCGCATGACGGCGAGCTGCATATCAGACGTTACAAGATCAAGGAAGTTCACGGTATCCGTGAGGTTCTCGACGTGGACATCATCGGAGAATTTCGTCTCGAGGTAGTTCACAATATTGAGGAGTCTGTTACGGACCATGACGACCTCTCCCGTCAGGTCCATAACGTTGTCGATCCTGTTGATATCGACCCTCAGCGTCTGGAGCGATTCCTTTCGCTCAGCCACCGTCTTCTCACCACCAGTTTCGGCGGCCGGTTGCGGGGCCACCCCTTTCTTCGTTTCCACCGGGACGTCGACAAGCTCTCTCCCTTTCTCTTTTTCGACTTCAGGGAGTATCTTCGCTGATCCGGGGGGATCAATGGTCTCAGGATGTCCGCCTGGCTCCTGGGCCTTCTTCAGAGCCTCTTCCAGTTCGTTAACCAGCGGTACCGTATCTTCCTCTATGCCGTCCTTCAGCTTGATATGCTGGATGAGGAGTCGCAGCATGTCTACACTCTTGAGGATCACATCCATGAGGTACCGCGACAGAGATATCTCGTTTTCCCTCAACTTTTTCATGATATTCTCTGCGCTGTGGGCAACATCGACGATATGCTGAAACCCGAGGAACCCGGCAGCACCCTTGAGCGTATGCATGCTCCTGAATATGTCATTGAGCATCTCTTTGTCGTACCCTTTTGTCTCAAACTCGACAAAGAGGGGATCTATCTTGTCGAGGGACTCTTCTGCCTCAGTGATAAAGTCGGCTATGATTTCTTCCATTTCATCCGGCATATCCTACTCCTCAGGAAGATCGAGACTACGGTCAAGTTAAGAATGGCTTCTTTCTGCCTTAACCGTACTTCTCAACCTTATTCCTTTATTTCCCCAGTTTCTCGAAGATCTTGTCCATCTTCTCCTTTAAGACCTCAGCGGTAAAGGGTTTGACGATATAATTGTTCACCCCTGCCTTGATAGCCTCGACGACCTTCTCTTTTTCGGCCTCGGCGGTGACCATGAGGACGGGGAGAGCCTTTAATTCAGGATCACTCCGTACCTTCTTGAGCAGTTCGAGTCCGTCCATGTTCGGCATGTTCCAGTCGGACACGACAAAGCCGAAGGCATCGTTCTTGAGCTTTGTATAAGCCTGGAGACCGTCTTCCGCCTCTTCAATATTCTCGTACCCTAACTGTTTGAGGATGTTCTTCACGATCCTTCTCATCGTCGAAAAATCATCAATGACAAGGATCTTCATTTTGAGATCAGGCATGGGAAGCACCTCCTTTTTCAAACAAGCTTTTCAGGATCTCTTTAATGTTTTGCGTAACCATATCTGCAGTGACCGGTTTTACGAGATACCGATTTGTACCCGCTGCAAAGGCCCGCTCCCGTTCTTCGGGGTCTGCCTCTGTCGTGACCATGAGAATGGGAACGTCCTGCCAATGGGGATCGGCCCTGAGGGACTTCACCAGCTCAATGCCGTCCATATACGGCATGTTTAGATCGGTTATGATCATATTGACGGCATTCGTCGCCAGTTTTTCAAGGGCATCAAGTCCATTTTCTGCAAAGACCATCTCGAACCCCTTTGACTTCAGATAGATACCGAGCAGCTTCCTTGTCGTCTGGCAGTCATCAACGATCATGATCTTCATGGCAGCACCTCAAGAACGAAGAAAGACTGGGCTGAAGTGATGGTTGAGGGCCAACTCCCCATTCCCCTTTGCACGCCCTCGTCCGTGACTTTACCCTCTTCCTTCAGCATTATATCCTCTGGTAAACGATCACTTTGTTGATAATGGTGGGCTTGAATGCCCGGGTCAGGTTATGGAGGCTCTCGGACGCGCCGATGAAGAGAAAGCCGCCCGGCCTCAGGCTGTCGTATAACAGTGAAATCACCTTCTGCTTTGCCTTGTCGTCAAAGTAGATGAGAACATTCCGGCAGAATATGATGTCAAGGTTTCTCATGGACGGCAGTCTCTTTTCATCCGTAAGATTTATGTTCATGAACTTGACGGAATTCCTTATCGATGGTTCGAGTTCGTAGGACTGGCCATTCGCCTTGAAATATTTCTTGAGATAGGGCTCAGGCACATTTCTCACCGAGTAAGAGCCATAGACAGCCTTCCTGGCAGACATGAGAACCCCGTCGCTGATATCAGAAGCAAAGATCTCTGCCCTGACGTCGGCTCTCTTCTCCCTGAGGAGGAGGGTAATGGTGTACGGCTCCTCTCCTGTCGAACATGCGGCAGACCATATCTGCAATCCCTTCGTACCCTTGTATTTCAGCACCTCCGGGATGACGACCTCGGTGAAGATATCGAATTGTTGTTGCTCCCTGAAGAAGAATGTCTCGTTCGTCGTTATCGCATCGTAGAGTCTCGCAAGCTCATCACCGCAGTTGTTATAGCGGATGCGATAGAGGTAGTCCTCAAAACTGTTGAGGTTGTTCTCTTGAACCCTTTTCAACAACCTGTTTTCAAGGAGATACTTCTTCATGTCGGGGACGTAAATGCCGCTTTTTTCATAGATGAAATCCCGCAGTTGCCTGAATGTCGTATCCTGAAGAACAATGTTCATAACCCTTGTTGTCTCAGCCTCGTCATGTCCTCTGATCTAATCCCCCGCATACCGCAACCCTTGAATCGCCTCACAGGCCTTTTCTCGAACGGCTTCCACGCCGTGGTTTGTCAATGAACTGAGGATGCTGAACGCCTCTCTCCCGCCGATGCGGGATATGGCAGCGATGGCAGAGAGGACAACGGGTAGGCTTCCGTCTTCGACCATGGGGATGAGATTATTGATCATATCTTTCCTGAAGGACTCCCCTAAGGCATTGACTGCGGACATCCTTACCCACTGGTCATCATCGGCGAGAGCCGACTTGATCTCATCATGGTAGCAGTTGTGCTCGCTCATCGCCGCGATCGCCGCCTTCCTCACCTCAGGTTCGGCGGCACGCATCGCCCAGGCGAGTCGGCCGCAAACCCTTTCGTCCTGTATCTTCCCAAGTCCGGTGAGAGCAGCCACCCTGACCGAAAGGTCTCTATCTTCCAATAATGAGAGAAGGATATCAACATCCTCTGAGCATTTCCCGATAACCTCCTTGACAAACCCGTCAAATTCATGAAGATGGCAAGAGAGGGCCGCCGGATCTATCATGAGGAGTGCCCTGACCGCCTCTTCTTTTACGTCCGCGTACCTTTCTGCAAGCAGGAGTTTCAGAATGGGTTCAAAGGAAGCCCTGTCACCAATCCTGCCGAGTGCGGCCACTGCCATCCTCCTGACGTGTCCATCATAATCATCGATAGCATCGACGAGCGTATCCTTTATCTCTTTCTCACCTATCTCGAGGAGGGCCCTCATGCTTGCCCTCCTCACGTCCCTCACGTCTCCTTCAAAGAACCGTATAAGGTGAGGTACTGCTTCAGTGCACCTCAAATCCCCTATCACCTCGATCGCTATGGCCTTTCCCCGGTATTTGAGCGACGGGTTGTTCAGAACAGCGATGAGGGATTCTGAACAGCCAAAGCTCCGAAGGGCTTCCTTGATATGGAGCAACCTCTCTTCATTCTCAGGCTCAGAGGGATCGAGGGAGCCGGCCATGTCGATCAGGGGATAGATGGCCCTCGTTTCCTGCAGCGCTACGAGACCTTTGAGGGCGATGCGTTTATCCTCCCAGTCTCCGGACGTGAACATTTCAAGGAGCATTTCCGGTCCCCCGGGCACGGAAGGAGTGACCCCTATCTGGATCAGACTCTTGAGCGTTGCCTCTTTTTCAAATCCTTCTGCCTTTGTCATGTGGTTGATGAGGGCATCGGCTGACCTTGTCATTCCTATCTTGCCTAGGGTCTCTATTGCAGCATATCTCAGGGCATCTGAAGGACTTTCGAGCAGCTTCTCGATGGACTCAAGGGACGACTCATGATACATCGCTGCCAGCGATTCTATGGCTGAGAAACATACCCATTCATCATCCCCCAGTGCGGCGATGAGTTGCGGCAAAGCGTCCCGATATTGGAGAACTCCGATCACCTTTGCAGCAGATGCCCGGACATTCGGATTGGGGTCATGTTGGAGAAGGTTGGCGATCTCAGGGCAATAATCACACTCCCTGATTTCACCGATAAGATCGAGGGCAAATTTACGCACGTCAGGGTCCTTGTCCCTGAGGAAGGAGACAAAGAGGGGGACGGCAGGTGCGCCGATCTCCTTCAGGATGATTGTTGCCGTGTTCCTGAGGAATGCATCCTCCCTGAGGAGGGGCAGGACCATGTACGCCGTGACCTCGCCTCCCAGAGATATGAGAGAACGCATGGCAGCATCCTGGACTCCAGCGTTTTCATCCTTCAAGGCCTTGATCAAGGGATAAATCGCTCTTTCGTCACTTTTCGCCAGCGCCTCTGCAGCGGACCTCCTTTTTGACGCGTTGTGATGAGAAAGGTCCCTAATGAGTCGCACGAGTCTTTTGGATTGAATCATCATATCTCCTCGGTACTATACTTATCGGCGTCTCATGAGAATTCTTTAACAGGCCATGGCTTGGAGAAAGGTCCCGGAACTATTGCCTTTCCCTTCTTTCTCACAGGTCTACCTTTGCCTTCAGCCTCATGAGTGCCTGATTGTGGATCTGCGACACCCTCCCCTCGGTAAGGTTCATCACATTTCCTATTTCCTTCATCGTCATCTCTTCCCAATAGTAGAGGGAGAGTATTATCTGTTCCTTCTCAGGGAGTTCGCTGATGACCCGGGCTAGGGCCTCCTTTTTTCTGTTCTCTTCGCAGATCTCAAGCGGGGTTTTGGCGTCGGGATCGGATATGCATTCTATCACATCGAGGCCGTTTTCATCATTCGCCCTGTCCCCAAAATCCTCAAACCTCACGGACACCTTAACATTTGCACTCTGGAGTATCCGGTAGTACTCGTTGAGAGGAATCTCAAGTCTTTCCGCTACCTCTTCGCCCTCAGGAGAACGACCGAGCTCCCTTTCGAGGGTGAGATATGCTGACTTAACGCTGTCGATCTTCTTCTTCACGTTCTTGGGAATCCAGTCATGGGCCCGCAGTTCGTCGAGCATCGCGCCCCTTATGCGGTACTCGGCAAAGGTGCTGAGTTTCACCCCATTGTCCTTATATCTGCCCAGTGCATCGAGGAGCCCCATGACACCGACGCTGATGAGATCCTGAACGGTCAGCTGAGGGGGCAGCCTCCATGTGAGTCGATAGGCGGTATACTTGATGAATGGGAGAAAGTCATTGATAATACGCTCCTTCTCCTCTTCCTTCAGTCTTTCCTTCGTTGCGACCATTTTCCTCACCTTCCTTGGTTATAGGGCATCGAATATTGCCCTCGGCTATACGCTCGATGCGGACAGGAGATTCCCGATGAAGAACTGCAGCGTCCCCTTCACCTTGCTGCGGGGATCGAGAATCTTTGATGCAATCTCCGTAACCTGCAGTGATGCAGGGCCGTCGGGATAGACATCAACAAAGGCTTTCTGGGAGCTCACTGCTTTCCGCACCGTTTCGTCAAAGGGGATATACCCAAGATAGTTCAGAGAAATATTGAGGAATTTTTCTGCGGCAAGGGAGAGTCTCCTGAAGACTTCCATCGCCTCCCCGGAGTTCCTCACAGAATTGACAAGGATATTGAACTCCTTCTCCTGGTACCTCGTGAAGAGCACCTTCATGAGGGCATAGGCATCGGTGATTGCTGTTGGTTCGGGAGACGCCACGATAATGATCTCCTGTGCCGCTATGCAGAAGAAGGCCACGTTCTCCGAAATGCCTGCCGCCGTATCAATAAGAAGGACATCCACATTCTCTTCGTACCTGTCGAAGGCCTCCAGAATCCTCAGTCTCTGAAATTCATCAAGGGACGTAAGCTCCTGTACCCCCGAGCTGGCGGGGAGGATCTTTATCCCGTGAGGACCCTCGACGACAACGTCCCTGAGCCCCATCTCTCCGCTCAGGAGGTTCTGGATGTTCTGTCTCGGCGCCAGATGAAGGAGGACATCAATGTTGCTGAGGCCAAGGTCGCCATCAAGGATCATCACATCTTTACCGAGCCTTTTGACCGCTATGGCAAGGTTCGCCACAACATTCGTCTTCCCCACACCTCCTTTTCCGCTTGCCACGGCTATGGTCTTGACATGTTTCCTCTTGTCAGATTTTTTTTTCAGCATCGAAAACTCCCCTTCGTCAGTATGAGGTTTGCAAGGCTCTGGTGATTCGTAAACTCAAGGTCGTCCGGTACGGTCTGTCCCGTCGTGATATAGGCAACCGGCTTCTGGTAAGTGAGCATGAGGTTGTAGAGTGAGCCGAATCTCACGGCCTCGTCGACTTTTGTGAAGGCGATGGAATCGATCGGCAATCTTCGGTATGATCGGTAAGCCTCTATCATGAATGCATCGTCTGCGCTGGCACTCATGAGGAGATGAAGCTCCAGGGGAAACTCTGACGACGGCTCCTCGCCGGATGATACCGAAAAGGTTTCGAGGATTCCGTCTATGTATGCTTCTTCCCGGGGATTTCTTCCCGTGGTATCGATAAAGACGATATCCCTGGTCTTGGAGAAATTGTGGAGACTTCTCCTCAGTTCCGCGACACTCGAGGCCACGGCCAGGGGGATTCCCATGATCCTCGTATAGATCCTCATCTGTTCGACAGCTCCGATCCTGTAAGTGTCGAGGTTGATGACGGCGACCCTCCTGCCCTCTTTGAGAGCCCTAGCCGAGAGCTTCGCTATGGTCGTCGTCTTCCCAACTCCCGTCGGTCCGATGAGCATGACAGCCCTTCTGCTGTTCGTTCGTTCCTTCACCCTGATGTCTTCCGATATCAATGAAGCGATGTCGTTTACGTCCCTTGCCTTGTCGCAGAGACGCAGTGCAAACTCATCCCGCACCGATCTCTCCCTGAGGAAGTTCATCACCATCCTCTTTCTTACCGGCAGCGCTATCTCATAACCGGTATTCCTCATCCCCTCGATGGCGCCACGGAGTTTCACAATCTCATCCTTTATTTCGTTGGTCATGATGTTCACAGGTCGGGGGGTATCAAGAGAGGGAGAGGAGTTGAGCGCCTTCCTATATATGATATCTCCATCTTGTCTCCGGCTTCCCTCCTCCGGCCTTTGCTGCAGACCGGGGCTGTCATAGTCAACGGCAGCCGTGACCTCGACAGAGGGCCTGATACCTTTCTTTTCTTCCGTGGAGAGGATGATCGCGTCCTCGCTCAGCTCTTTCTTTATGAGCTCCAGGGCCTCACTGAAACTCTTCGCTCTAAATTTCTTAATCTTCATATCTCACTACCCCTGTTGTATAGAGTTTTGCCGATGGAGCTATTTCAGCATTCGAAAGGATGACAGCCGACGGGAGGAACCTCTCGGTGATCTTCCTGAGAAATCTCCTTACCTGTGATGAACAGAGGATTAACGGCTGCACGCCCTTGAAGGTGTCGGACGTGATCGCCTTCTCGATAGCGCGTATGAGCCTGCTCACTATGTCTGGGCTTATCGCACCTCCCGTCTCCATTGCCTGAGACAGGGTCATCTCGAATCTTGGGTCCAGTGTCAGCACATGGATGCCTCCGTCAGAGACCATATACTGCTTTGTAATGAACCGTGCCAATGCCTGCCTCACAACTTCCGTCAGCATCTCGATATCCTTGGTTGAAGGAGCGTAATCAAGGAGTGTCTCGAGGATCGTGACCAAATCGTTGATCGGCACCCGCTCCTTGAGAAGATTCTGGAGCACCCTCTGTATCCCGCCCAGTGTCATCTGTGAAGGCACGAGTTCGTCAACGATCTTCGGATAGCTCTTCGCTACGTTGTCGAGGAGGCCCTGCACCTCTGTCCGGGTGAGAAGTTCCCAGGCATGGTTCTTTATAAGCTCCGTGAGATGCGTTGCAATCACTGTCGCCGGGTCCACAACCATATACCCCCTCGACTGGGCCTTCTCAACGTCGGCCTCACTGATCCAGTATGCAGGCAATCCGAAGGCGGGCTCCTTTGTCGGGATACCGTCCAGCTTTTCCGACTCACCCGAAGAGACGGCCAGATATTGGCCCATAACGATCTCACCCCTCCCGACCTCGATTCCCCGTATGAGGAAACTGTATTCATGGGGCCTGAGCTGAAGGTTGTCCTTGATATGGATGGAAGGGACAACGAACCCAAGTTCGGCGGCTAGCTGCCTTCTCATTCCCTTTACCCTGCTGAGGAGATCCGCCCTGCCTGACTCAACAAGCGGTATGAGACCGTACCCTATCTCAAAGGCGAGGGGGTCTATCTCCATGAAGGTCTCGATCGCAGGTTCAGCAGGCGCCGCGGCAACGGCTTCTTCCTTCACCGCCTCTGGTGGCTGCTTGGAAAATACATAGGCAAGGGCGCCGGATGCCGCTGAGAGGAGGAAGAAGGGAAAATGGGGAAGACCCGGCACAAGGCCGAGGACGACCATCACGCCGGAAGCGGTGCCGAGGGCCTTTGGATTAACAAGCATCTGGGAGGTTATATCCTTCCCGAGGTCTTTCTCGGTTCCGGCCCGGGTAACGACAATGCCGGCCGCCGTCGAGATGAGGAGGGCAGGCATCTGTGCTACGAGACCCTCACCGATGGTCAATATGGTATAGGTCTTTGCGGCTTCTGCGATGGGCATTCCCCTCTGGAGCGTCCCTATGATAAAACCGCCGAGAATATTGATCGCTGTTATGATCAGTCCTGCTATGGCATCGCCCCTGACAAACTTGCTGGAACCGTCCATTGCTCCGTAGAAATCGGACTCCTGTGAAACGACTGCACGCCTTCGCCGCGCCTCTGCATCATCGATAAGGCCAGCATTGAGGTCGGCGTCAATTGCCATCTGTTTGCCCGGCATACCGTCGAGGGTAAAGCGGGCCGCCACCTCGGCAATCCTTCCCGACCCTTTCGTGATGACGACGAAGTTGATGACGACGAGGATGAGAAATACTGTGAAGCCGACTGCGTAGTTTCCGCCGACAACAAAATTGCCGAAGGACTGTATGACGTGCCCGGCCGCATCGATTCCCTCATTCCCCTTCAGGAGTATGAGCCTCGTGGATGCGATATTCAGTGCGAGCCGGTAGAGGGTCGTTATGAGCAGGACCGAAGGGAATACCGAGAAGTCGAGGGGCTTCTTGATATAGATGCCTGTCACGAGGATAACGATCGAGAGGGATATGGAGAGGGACAGAAGGATATCGAGAATAAAGGGAGGGATCGGGAGCATCATGACGCCCAAAATGGCCACAACACTGATGGCTACGATAACATCCCCCCTCTTCTGGATGAAGTGAAGAAGATCCATTTACGCCGCTCCTCTCAACTTATAGACATAGGCCAGGATCTTTGCCACCGCCTTGTAGAGTTCCTCAGGGATAAGTGAGTTGATGTCGAGTTTATAGAGGGCCCGTGCCAGGGGCTTGTCTTCCACGAGCGGTACGCCGTGTTTTCTTGCCGTCTCTCTCATCTTCTCTGCTATGATTCCGGCCCCCTTCGCAACGATCTTCGGCGCCGACATCTCATCATTTTTGTAGCTCAGGGCAACAGCCAGATGCGTAGGGTTTGTAATGACCACCGTGGCCTTGGGCACCTCCTGCATCATGCGCCTCCTCGCCATCTCTCTCTGGAGGCTCCGTATCCTTGACTTGATATGGGGGTCTCCTTCGGACTCCTTAAACTCTTCCCTGATCTCTTCCTTTGTCATTCGCAGGGAACGCTCATGCTTCCACCGCTGATAGATATAATCGGCGAGGGCGATGACAAGGAACGTCATAAAGATCGAGAGGACCGATTTGGATATGAGGTTGGCGGCGACCTTCCGTATTTCCGTCAGGTCCATGGCCGCCGTCAACGGGACGATGACGATCGCCTTCTTGACGAGGAAATAGGAAACGACTCCACCGACCGCAAGTTTCAGAAGGCTCTTGACAAACTCCCCGAGGCCGGAGATTGAAAAGAGTCTCCGGAATCCCGCAATGGGACTGATCTTGTCGAGCTCCAGTGCAGGCGCCTTGAAGACGATGCCGCCCTGGGCGAAACCGGCGGCAAGGGCAAGGGTAAAGCTCATACCGAGGATAGGCATGAGGAGAAGAAAGAGTTCAGACGCCGCTGATTTCATGACCGCCAAAGGCTCCCTGCCGCACTGAAGCCCGAGGAGTCTTCCCATGAGTTCGGAAACGCGCGTCACGAAAGAATCTCCCGCAAAGTAAAAGAGAAGTATGGTTCCTGCCGCACCGGCCATGGTTGTGAGCTCACGGCTCCTGGCAACCTGTCCCTTTTCCCTGGCCTTTTCACGCCTTCGAGGCGTCGCTTGTTCAGTTCTCTCTTCGAGTTCAGCCATACCTAGCCCTTTGCCATCCCGATGATCCTGACCATTTCGTTCTCGATATCACTGAAGAAAGTCCCGCTCACCTGGGCGAAGACAGGGAGTCCGAGGATCATTACCGTAAACCCCACAACGACATAGACGGGAAAGCCGACAAAGAAGACGTTCATCTGGGGAGCTGCCTTGGACAAAAACCCGAGAAGGAGGTTTGTGAGGACCATGATGATCACAACGGGTGCGCTCAGTTTCATGGCGACCATGAAGATCCTGCCGGTTATTGCGATTGCCTCAGGAGCGAGGTTTCTCACCTCAATTGATCCCACGGGCGCTAATTCGTAGCTTCTCACAAAGATATAGATGAGGTCATGATGGGCGTCCATGGCGAGAAAGATGAGCATGGCAAGAATCCCATAGATGCTCGATACGGCGGTAGACTGGCCCATCTCAGGGTCAAAGCTCGTAGCGATTGACAGCCCCATGGCATTGCTCATGAGGTGACCGGCCATCTCTATTCCAAAAAATACAAACCTTGCTGCGAGCCCCAGGAGCAGGCCAAAGACGATCTCACGCATAACAAGGAAAGGTACCGCACCCTGGTGGACGTCAAATTTCACGACTGGGGTAAGGACAACCGACAAAGCCACGATGAATCCGATCTTGAACTGGGCGGGCATGTTCTGGTTGCCGAAAAAGGGCAGGAGCATGAGGACAAGAGAGGCCCTCAGGAAGATGAAGAGGAACTTTGCCAGATAGGGTGAAACTATGTCGATGGCATTCATAGGTCGCGGCCTCCTCGTCTCCCTGCGTGACGGTTCTTCATCGTATGAGCACCGGTATCTTTTCTATGAGGTTCGTTGTGAAGGCCGTCAAGACCCTCGCGATCCATGGGAAGAAGACAAAGAGACAGATAAAGACCGCAACAATCTTCGGGACAAAGGTGAGGGTGAATTCCTGGATCTGTGTCACTGCCTGGAAGAGACTGACTACGAGTCCCACAAAAAGACTGACGAGAAGGATAGGCCCCGAGGCAAGGAGTATCGTCTTGAATACCTCGGCAGAGAGCGATTTTACGACATCCACGGTCATAGAAAACTCCTTACGACTGAATTGATGACAAGGTTCCATCCGTCGACGAGCACAAAGAGGAGCAGTTTGAAGGGGAGTGATATGAGGACCGGGGGAAGCATCATCATGCCCATCGAAAGGAGTATGCTCGAAACGACGATATCGATGATGAGAAAGGGGATAAAGATGAGAAAGCCGATCTCAAAGGCGGTCTTCAGCTCGCTTATGGCAAAGGCCGGGACAACGACCCGGATAGGCAGTTCTTCAGACTTCGAAGGCGCCTTTTCCTTTGCAAGGTTCAGAAAGAGGGCGATGTCTTTCTGTCTTGTCTGTCTCAGCATGAAGCTCTTGATCGGCGGCTCTGCCTTCTTGAGGGCCTCCTGGATCGTTATCTGTTTGTCCATATAGGGACTTATCGAATCCTTCGTGATGGCGTCGAGCGTGGGGGACATGATGAAGAGGGTTAAGAATATCGCGAGACCGATAATAACCTGGTTCGGTGGTATCTGTTGGCCGCCGATGGCCTGACGGAGAAAGGAGAGCACGACGACTACTCGTGTGAAGGATGTGAACATCACAAGCACGGCGGGCAGCAGGGACAAGAAACTGACGAGAAAGAAGACTTCGACAGCAGGATCAGTTATTTTCATTGAGGTGCTCCTTGATGTTCCTCAATCGCTTGACCTTGTCGCTGATCTCCCTCACCGTGTCCGTCTCGATGTCGTTCTCGTCGAAGGCCTTCAAGAGCTTGATGTCTGACGTTGTCACGCCCACGAGGAGTATTTCCCTCCCGATCTTCATCGCCGCAATTCCCTTCCTCGGGCCGAAGGACTGGTAGGCGAGAACATTCATGAGTCCTGCTTTCCGCTGTCTTTTTCTCAGGAAAAAACCCATGAGAAAAATGAGCCCTACCACCGCTGCAAGGGCAGAGACCATCTGAAGGTAGATCTCTGTCATTTCAGCTGCTTGAGCCTTTCCGTCGGGCTGACAATGTCCGTGAGCCTCACGCCGAACTTTTCGTTGACGACTACGACCTCGCCCCTCGCCACCAGTTTGTTGTTCACGAGGATCTCCATCGGCTCACCGGCAATCTTCTCGAGCTCCACAACAGACCCCTGACCGAGTTGGAGAAGATCCTTGATGAGCATCCTTGTCCTGCCCAATTCCACGGTTATTTCAAGAGGGATATCGAGAAGGAAATCTATGTCCCTCGAGGGCTGTCCCTTCCTTTCAGGGGTTAACTCTTCGAATTTCGCTTCCTCAGTTGCTTGGCTCATAGCGCTCTCCTTTTCAGTGAATCTTTGTTATCTTTACGGCCTGGTTTCCCCTGCTGTTCCCCGGCACGCAGCTGAACTTCTCGATCTCCTCAACCCTCAGGGGAAGATTATCGGATACGCACTTGTCCAGACAGACTACGCTGCCCACTTCGAGCTTCATCAACTCCTCCAGGGTGAGTTCGGTACTTCCCAGTTCTGCTGTGACTTCGACCTGGGAACCGAGGAGTATCTCTTTCAGCCGCGCGACCCATCTCTGGTCAGTCTCAAATTTTTCGTTCTGGATGCCGGAATAGAGTTTTTCCTTGATCGGTTCGATGAGCGAATAGGGAACGCAGAAGAAGAGTTTCCCGGTGAAGTTCTCGACTTCTATATTGATCTGAACTTTTATCACGATCTCGCTCGGCGTGACGATAGTGACGAACTGCGGGTTCATCTCTGAGCCCGCCTGTTCGGGGTTAATAGGCACGAGAACAGACCAGGCATTCGCCATATCGGATAACCCCATGGTAACGACCTTCTTGATCACCCTCTGCTCTATCGAGGTGAATGATCTACCCTCTGATTTGACATGGAGCGCACCTTTACCCCCGAAGAAGAAATCCACAAAGGCGAATACAAGCGGTGCCTCGAGAACGAGGAGTGAGTATCCCTTGAGAGGCTCCATCTTGAAGATGTTGATGCTTGAGGGGAAGGGAATGGTCTTCATGAATTCGCCGAACTTTATGATCTCCACATTGTGGATAGCGACTTCAACATACCTCATGATGAGAGACGACACCGAATTTCTGAAAAACCGTGCAAACCGTTCGTTCGCAATCTCGAGACCCGGCATCCTTCCACGCACGATCCTTTCCTGGCTCGTCAGGTCGTAGGCCCTGGTACCCGATAGTATCTTTTCCTTGGCGCTCTCGGTGTCTATCTCACCCGACTGTACGCCCCTCAGTAGGGCATCGACTTCATCCTGTGAAAGAATGTCGCTCATTGCATCACAAATTCAGTGAAGTAGAGGTTCTTAAATACATCCTTGCCTACTGCCTGATTTGCCCTGAGAAGAAGTTCATCCTTCAGCTGAAATTTGCCCTCGGGACTTGAGACTGCCTCAGAAGACTTGCTGCTCACGAGGGTGATGATTGCGTCCCGCATTTGGGGGACCTTGTCGGCAACCATCGGCTGGTACGAGACATTACTTAGTTCGAACTGCATCGAGACCTTGAGGAATCTCCCCTGCTCTGCAAGATTCAGGACAAAGGGGTCAAGGGAGACGAGGGCAGTCTTGGCATCCTTCTCTTCTGCCTTGTGTCCATCTCCTGACTTGGTCTTTGCGATGACCTGGGTATATGTTATGAAGCCTGCTGCAAGGACAAGGACAACTGCGCCTGCAATAAGGAAGAGCATCTTCTTGCTCTTCGCAGGCGCCTTTTCTTTCGTCTCTTCAGGATTAACTTCCCCCTTTTCGTCAGCCATATGACATCCTCCTTTTTCATGCCGGGATGAAGCCCGTCACTGCGGGAATATTCAAATAGTATGCCTGCAATAACATGTTGAAATATAAGGTGATTTGTTTTATCATTTCCGTCAAAAGAATGACTATGGTGATGTTTTGTTGGCCTTCAGATCAAGGTGCCGATAGAGGCCTATTCCGCGGGATTCAGCTTTTCTATGGGAGGGACAGGGGGGACTGTTCCAGGCTCTGGCAGGGGCTCGTCACTCTCCCACACTTCATGATATTCAGGGACGACGATACCCCTTTTCACCATAATGGCAGAGATGAGACTTGAGCGGTTAAGCACATACCGCTGGTTGCCGGTGGGGTTATATTTCCTGGGGTTCGGAAGAACGGCGGCAAGCCTGGCTGCTTCTTCCGGGGAGAGTTGAGAAGAGGATTTTCCGTAGTAGTGTCGTGACGCGGCTTCAATCCCAAAGATGCCGTCACCCCATTCTATGACATTCAGATAGAGTTCGAGGATCCTTTTCTTGGAGAGGGCTCTCTCCATCCTCCAGGTGATAATCGCTTCAGCAATTTTGCGAACAGGATTCTTTGAAGGGGAAAGGTAGAGGTTCTTTGCGAGCTGCTGGCTTATCGTACTGCCGCCGAGTTTGAATTTCTTTGCCTTGATATCCCTTTCCATCGCCTTCTGGATCGCCTCATAATCAAAGCCTTCGTGCTTCCAGAACTTGTCATCCTCTGCAATGAGAACCGCCTTCACGACATAGGGAGAGACCTTCGAGAGGGGCACCCAGACTTGGGTGATCCTGTATGGCTTACCCTTTCCCCTTGACTCTCTCTCTCGGTATTCCATGAAAGAGGTCTTTCCGGGATTTTCTTTCTTCATCCGCGAGATATCAGGCATAAGAAGGAAATAGAGGACGGCGAGAGAGAGGGTTACGAGTAAGACCAGGGAACAGAGCCCTTTAAGAGGCCTCATCCTGGATATACCGGTCGGTTTCGGAAAATATACACGAAATTGTCAGACCGTTATCTCTTCATCACGAACGCTGCAAAGACTCATTCGAGGGAGTGAATAAAGCCTCTCAGTTTACCCCTGTCTTCTTCTGACATGTCGAGAAACTCTATGCCTATGTCTTACCGTTGAGGGTCTGTCCCGGATATCAAGAGGCATGAGGCAACCCTGCCCTGAAATCTCACGAGGTCACCTCCGGGAAGGGATTTTTCATCGATAACTTTCTTTCGATTTCAACTTCGCTCGTTGTCTCAATAAGCATGCCACCAAGACTGATCTGCTTTGCCCTGTATGCTTCATATACCTGATGACAGGTAAACAGTCCTAGGCCACGATTTCTGTGCCGATCCCTTTCCTGGTAAAGATCTCAAGGAGGAGGCAATGCGGAACCCTGCCGTCGACGATGTGAGTTTTGTTGACACCGCCATCGAGGGCTCTAATGCATGCCTGGACCTTCGGAACCATCCCGCCTGAGACCGTCCCGTCATCAATATATTTTTTCACGCTCTTTTTTAGAACCGTGGAGATCACCGTGTCTCTTTTGTCCTTAATCCCGGTGACATCCGTCAGGAGAATCAACTTCTCCGCCTTTAACGATGATGCGACGGCAGACGCAACATAATCGGCATTGATATTAAAGGCCTCACCATTGTTCCCAACGCCTATGGGCGAAATGACCGGTATAAAACCGTCCCTCTGAAGGGAACAGAGAATTGTGGGATCGACGGCCTCAACCTCGCCCACGAGGCCGATATCGATGATCTCTTCTCGTCCTCTTTCCGCAGCCTTCCTTATGAGCTTCTTCTTCGCTCGTATGAGCCCTCCGTCTTTGCCACTCAGTCCTACCGCCTTGCCGCCGTGATTATTGATCAGCGCGACGATCTCCTTATTAATAAGACCGCCAAGCACCATCTCGACAATGTCCATCGTCTCCCTGTCCGTCACCCGCTGTCCCTGGACAAAGGTCGGCTCCTTCCCCATCTTCTTCATCGTCTGACTGATCCTTGGCCCGCCGCCGTGAACGATCACCGGCCTTATCCCGATATAGCTCAGGAGTACCACGTCCTGGGCAAAGGAATTCTTGAGCCCTTCTTCAATCTGCGCAGCCCCGCCGTACTTGATGACGAGGGTCTTGCCGTAAAAGTTCTGAATAAACGGCAACGCCTCAATGAGGACATTTGCCTTCTCGACCAATTTTTCCATCTCCTATCCCCCCTCCAAACAGGGGATGCAGACAATCCTCCCGTCTTTCACCCTTGCCTTCGGTTCCGCCACCTTCTCGCCGCATATCGAACAGGGGATGCTTTGGTAAATTTCTGCCTCCTGGGGAAGAGCGATCTTCACCTTCGTCGTTCTGAGCAACTCAGCCTCTGGAGCATCGAGAATAGCCTTTGTCTTCCGTGCCTTTCTGCTGTGAACGACTCTTAAAACGTCTTCAGACCTGTCGCCCTGCAAGTACCGGGTCCACATCTCCTTCTCTTCTGCAGATTCTTCTGGCAGGGTGAAATCGATGGATATTCTCACTCCGTAACCCAGGGGTCTTTTCAAAAAGGTGTAGACCTGCTTACCATGGTCGCGAAATACAAGATTCCCCTTCCCGAAGGTACATCCCGTAAGAACCTGAATGGCATCCACGGCACAGGAATTGTTCTCGACAACAGCAACAAGCTCTTCGTCTTCGGAGATCCGCTCCATGGCGACCTCTCTCATGGCTGCACGTGCAACACGATAACCAAGGGCGAGACCGGGGCAGCTGTG
>DASRZP010000038.1 GCA_035686305.1 Thermodesulfovibrionales bacterium
CCGCCGTAGGGTGAAGGTTGCCACAGGAGCGATCTTCTGAAGAGGCTCATCATTCTCGGTGACAAAGGTGGTGCGCAGTGCTTCGTGACGCCTCAGGATCTCGCCAAAACTCCGCTCAAGGGCAGTTACGTTGAGCTGCCCGGTAAGCCGTATCGCAGAGAAGATATTATATGCCGCGATGCCAGGCTCCAACTGATCGAGAAACCAGAGACGCTGCTGGGCAAAGGAAAGCACGCACGGATCGGCCGTTCCTCTCCTGCAAATTTCCTGCTCTCTCACAACAGCCTTTGGCTTTTCCATGAAACGGCGTTCGATCAGTCTCATCATTTCAGGAGTAAGCCCGGCAATACGCCGTCTAAGATCGTCCATGATGCCCCCATTCTTCCCCCGGGAGGCTAAGGTTCCTCTCCTGAGGGGTCTTTCCCGCTTCAGCCGTTTGGTGTTCTCCGGTGCTTAAAGATATATTACCCGATGAAGACTGAGAGGCAATCTGCTGTGTTCTTTCAGCAAGGATGTAGGCGGCCTTCCTGACTCCGTCGAACTGTTCTTCCAAAGGGATCCCATACTCCTTGGTATTGATTTTCCACACATAGCCGATAGCATTTGCCTCCAATACGTACAGCTTTCCTGAGGGTACTTCGCGGACGATATCGAAGCCGAGCAAAGGTACTTCCGGAAATGCTCCATGGGCCGATTCAGCAAGCATGATGATCTCCTCATCGTAATTCAACTCAAGCCGGGAGCCCTTGGCGCTTGCCACGATAGAGACGCCTTCATGCCTCACCGCAGATTTGAAATCCTTCGGTCCGGCCAAACCGGGCCCGTCTCCACTCGATACGAACTTGTTTGAATACAACACCCTTCCGAAAAGGGTATTGACCCGGTAACTCACAGGCCACGGCCCTGTGTAGATGAACTCCTGAATGATCGTGGACGGACTCAATCCTGCAGATTTTGTGACAATCGGTCTCCATCTCAGACGGTTCTTCCGCATGGCGACCACTTTTGCTCCCCGTCCCCCGTGGTCAGGCTTCCTCACCACGTAGTCATCAAATCGGGAGAGATCAGGTGTTTCTCCCTCAGTGAGCAGGGCCCATGGCGGCACAGGAATACCCGCCTTTTCCAAGGCCGCATACTCCTCGCTCTTGCTGAGCGGTTGTCCACAGAATATTCTGCCCTCCTTTACGGGTGGATAATTCCTGATGAGAGCCGGTGAAAATATCAAGGTGGGACGGTCCGGAAGATTCAGGTCCATGGGAGCGCGATCCCTGACAACTGCCACATTGATACTCGGATCGAGTTCCTTCACATACTTTGCCACTCTCTCAAAGCTCGAGAATGCAGAGAGGTCGAACTCTTCATTAATAACCATAAGGAGATTACATTCGTGTCTCCCGAAAAGCTCTGATTTCTTCCGGGGACAGGAGAATGGTAGAGACGATGAGTGAGTTCCCTCACCGTCTCTGTCCTCAACTCCTCCCTTGGGCAGGCCGTTCTGGGCGAGAAGACGTTCCATGGTGCCATCAGATATGAATTCCATCTGGCTCTGCTGCTCATCCATGGATTCAAAGGCAGAGTTACTTATCTCCTTTTCGATGAGGCAAAAGGCGAGCAGCTCGATTGTAGGGTGTTCGAAAATCCCACGGACGCTAATCCTGAAGTTCAAATCTCTCCTTATCCGAGAGGCCAGTTGTGTGGCGATGAGCGAGTGTCCGCCCAGTTCAAAAAAGTTGTCACGGATTCCGACCCGTTCAAGACCAAGAACTTGACACCACATGGAAGCCAGCGCCTCCTCCAGAGGGGTGCTGGGAGCGATGAAGGCTTCCTTTATATCAGGCTTTTCGACGTACGGCGCCGGCAAGGCCTTTCGGTCAACTTTGCCGTTTGGAGTCAGCGGCAGTGAGTCGAGCATAACAAAGGCGGAGGGTATCATGTACTCAGGAAGATGTTTACCCAGGTGTGCTCTTAGTTCCGATGTGGAGACGTTGAGCTGTGACTGGCATACGATGTAACCTACCAGGCTACATTCTTCCTCATCGCTCTGCCTTGCAGTCACAACCGCTGATCTTATGTGAGGATGGCGTTCAAGGACGGCTGCCACTTCATCCGGCTCAATTCTTACCCCGTTAATCTTGACCTGATGGTCACGACGGCCGAGTACGGTGAGCAAGCCGTCGTGGCGATAACGTCCCAGATCTCCTGTGTGGTAGAGAATATCCTCCGGGTCATCCCGGAAATGATTCCTCATGAAGCGCAGTTGTTCTTCCTGGGGATTGTTGACATATCCACGCGTACGGAATGGCGTGCGCAATACAATCTCCCCTAACTCGCCGATGCCGCACAGTAGGCCCTTTTCTGAAAGAATCAGAGCCTGTGTCTCAGGGAGGGGCCGGCCCACCGGCTGCGCTCCCGGGGCGATATCGTCGGGCACGACGTAGAAACACTTTGCGAGGGTCGTTTCCGTTGTTCCGTAAAGGTTTACTATCTGCCCTGAAACGGGAAAGGCGGCACGCCACCTTCTCACGAGTGTTTCCCGGAGCGGTTCCCCGGCAAAAAAAACATAACGCAGCGACCGCAGCCTTGTCCCCGGCGGAATGTTCCCCAGCCACGATTTGGCAACAGACGGAACCGTGTGCAGCAAGGTGACTCTCTCCCTCTCCAGCCACGATAGGACGCCGTCGGAAAAGGGTCCGTCAGATTCATCGGGCAGACAAAGAGTCCCTCCGCTGATCAGGGGCAGAAAAATGTCCCGCAGAACAACATCAAAGGTGGGATTCGTTAATTGTGCGCAGCGGTCCAGCGGGCCGACCGCAAATGTATCCTTTTGCCACGTAAGGAAGTGGCTGAGGCCTTTATGACACCCCAGCACTCCTTTGGGAACGCCCGTTGAGCCCGACGTGAAGAAGATGTACGCAGCGTCATTCGGGGAAAGTTCCGGAAGGTCCGTTCCTGACGGCTCGAATGGCTCTTCGACACCGGCTGCCAGTCCCCTTTCTTCCTCTACGGTGATAATGCCTGACGGAAAAAGTCCATTGAACCACTGACGCTCTTTTTCGCCTTCTCCTATGTGCAGCAAACATTTTGCTTTCGCCTCCTGACACATGATGCGCTTACGCATCGCAGGAAGGTTTTCATCAACAGTAAGCAAGACGCCGCCGCTCGAAAATACCGCGACTATGCCTGTTATGAGCCCAAAGCTCCTCGGTCCGGTAACGGCTACCACGTCTCCCTTGTTAATCCCACCGTTTCGCAGAACTCCCGCCAGATGGGTAACGCCTTCAGAGAGCTGTCGGTAACTCCAGGATTGTCCATTCCGGGTAACCGCCGGATGATGAGGCGACCTGTCGGCATGGGAAAGAAACATGCTTGTGACAGGTAGATACTCGGGTTCATGCAGGGCAGAGTAGGGATCGGGCAGAAAGGAGAGAGAACGAGTCGAACGTAACGAATACAAACCTATCGATTTCGCCGGATCTTCGACAACCTGTTTCAGGAGATGTCCCATCTGCCCCAGCATCTCCGCTACTCTCTGTCCTCCGAAAAGATCGGCATTGTATACCAGATCCAGGAGGATCCCCTTCTCATCCGGAGAAACATACAGGGTAAAATCAAACTTCGAATCCTCCTCGGATGGTGAAATGATCTCTGCCTTTAAGTCAGAAAGTTCCGGGAAATCATCTGACGGGTTCTGCATGTTCAGCATCACCTGGAAGAGGGGAGTGCGGCTCAGGTCACGTTCAGGCTGCAATGCTTCGACCAATTTCTCAAAGGGCAGATCCTGATGGGAGTAAGCGTCGACTGCCACCTTGCCGACACGGGACAGGACATCGAGGAAAGTCGGGCTCCCCGAAAGATCGGTCCTCATTACGAGGGTGTTAATGAAAACCCCGATCAGCCCCTCTGTCTCAAGACGGTTGCGCCCGGCAATAGGTGTGCCTATGATAATGTCATCCTGTGCGGTTAGTCGATGGAGGAGTATGTTGAACGAGGCCAGCATCATCATGAACAGCGTATTTCCCGTCCTCTGACACAGGGCGTTCATTGCGCAGCTCAACTCCCTTGACAACCGCAGGGAACAACGATCTCCCCGGTGGGTCTGCATGGGCCGACGCGGATAGTCAATCGGTAAGTCCAATACCGGCAAATTTCCGCCCAACTGCTTCTTCCAATAAGAAAGCTGCTCATCCAGTCTTACTCCCTGCAACCATTGCCTCTGCCACACTGCAAAGTCCGCATACTGGATGGGTAGGTCATCAAGAGGTGATGGATTACCGTTCGAAAAGGCTTTGTACAGTGCCGAGAGCTCCCGGTAGAGGATACCCATGGACCAGCCGTCAAAGACGATGTGGTGCAACGTTAAGAGTAGAATGTGTTCCTGTGGGGTCAGTCGCAATAGTCTCACCCGCAGCAGCGGACCTGCAGCAAGGTCAAAAGGACGGGACGCCTCTTCCCTGGTAAGCCGCCGGACTTCGGCCTCTCTCTGCTCATCGGGCATTGTACTGAGGTCTACCTGTTGCAGGGTGAAGGGTGTCACAGAAGCGATCTTCTGAAGAGGCTCATCATTCTCGGTGACAAAGGTAGTGCGCAGTGCTTCGTGACGCCTCAGGATCTCGCGAAGGCCCCGCTCCAGGGCGGTAACGTCGAGATGACCGCTAAGCCGTATCGCGAAAAAGATGTTATATGCCGAACTGCCAGGCTCCAACTGATCGAGAAACCATAAGCGTTGCTGGGCGTAAGAAAGAGGCGCTGTTTCAAGGGTCCCTCTTTTCGGAATAGCCCTTTCCGAAGACGGTCTGCCGCCCTTCTCCCTGAGCAACTTTTCAAAGAGCGCCTTCCGTGCAGGGGCAAGGCGGGAAATGCGCTCAGACAGCTCATTCATTGCTGTCTCTCATAGAAGAGTCCGCTTCAGAAGATTCTCTTCAAGAAGGGCCTGACATGCGGAAAGATCGACACTTTTTGTCTCGCCTGCAGGCAGGAGGCCGTCTCGGGATTTCAGGGCCCTGATCGTCTCCTCGATTGAGGCCTGGGCGGCAAAGAGGCAGGGAGTACTGTATAACACTACAGAAATTCCCTGGGCCTTGAGCTCTGTTAATGATAAAGAGGGGGACTTGCCACCCGTAATGTGATTGAAGACAAGGGGTTTGCTGGTATGGGCCCTGACAGCCTTGACGGTATCGAGGCGAGAAACGCCATCGACCAATAACCAATCCGCCCCGGCCTCATCAAAGGCCCTCACTCTTTTCACAACCTCATCCAGATCATGCGCATCCGTTCTGGCTACAACCACCATGTCTTTTCTCGTTGCAATGACCTTTTCGATTTTTGGCAGAAATTCATCAAGACTCAGGATCTGTTTGTTGTTGAGATGTCCGCAGCGCTTGGGCCGCTTCTGGTCTTCCAGAATAATTCCGGAGGCCCCTGCCGATTCCAGCAGGGAGACAACATGGCAAGCGACCTCGGTATCTGCATAGCCGTCATCGATGTCGACGAGAAGGTGCTGGCGGGGCAGGATAGCCCTTAACCTCTGGACAAATCCGACGATATCTGACCATGAAATCAGACCGATGTCAGGCATCCCGTAATAGCTCGCTGCAAAGCTGAAACCACTGACGAATATTCCATCAAAGCGCCGGGCCGAAATTGCAGCAGAAAACGTGTCGTACACTCCTATAAAGGGTATCATCCCATTTTCTGCCAGAGTCTCTCGCAGTCTGCTGCCATAGGTTAATTCCATTTTCGCTCCTCTAAGATATCCATGCAGAGGTGGCTGAGGCTTCCTCCGGCCGATCCCCGGTCAAGTTGAGTTTTTGCAAATGGCATTCGCAGATCACCACACACCTGGACTGGGTGCATCAGGGTCAACACTCACGTTGATGCATGAGGGCTGACCGGACGCCGCCGCCCTCTCAAGCGCCGGTCGAATCTCGGCCGCTTCTGCCACGAACTCCCCATAGCCGCCAAAGACCTCCATGATTCTCTCGTATCTGAGGTTGGGCTGGAAGCGACTGAATAGTTCAGGGTAATCAGGCGGAAAAGTCCCCTTCTGTCTCAGCGATCCTGTAATGCCGCTATTGTTGGCGATGACGACGATGACAGGAATTCGATGGCGCACGGCGGTTTCCAGGTCGATGGCGCTTAACCCAAATCCGTAATCGCCGCATATGACGACCACCATTCTCTCAGGCGCTGCCAGCTTGGCTCCCATTCCAAAGGGGATGCCGCTCCCCATGCATCCGTTCCATCCCGGGTCCAGCCAGCTGCATGGCGCTTTGACGGACAGGACCTTCTGGCCCGTCGAAAGAGTGATACTGCCGTCCAGCACCACTACGGCGTCGGTGGGCAAGAAATCTCGGATCGCAACAAAGAGCTGCTGCGGAAGCATAGGCTCAGACTCCTCGGAAAGCCAGGCCAGGCGTGCCCGCCGTCTCTCGTTGCACATCGCATTGACCATTTCGTGCCAGGGGTTCAGCCGAGTTGCCTTGGTCGGGTCCTGATGGGCCAGAGCCCTTTGGAGTTGGACAAGGAAACGACCGCTGTCGGCAGAAACCGTCAGAACGGCCTTGACATTCTTTCCAAGCATCCCAGGGTCGGTGTCCACATGTATGATCCTGACTCCGGGCGCCAACTCGCCTCCGAAACGAAACCTCCAGTCGAAGCTTGCACCTGCCATGAGAATCACATCGGCTTGAGATTGAACCCACCGCCGGACTTCATTGGCGCAATGCGGATGATCATCGGGCAGGAAGCCCCGCGCCATCGGCGTCGTGATGAAAGGGAGCCCGGACTGTTCCACCATGCACTGCAGCGAAGACCGGGAAAAGGACCAACGAATACCTTCGCCGAGTATGAGCAGCGGCCGTGCCGCGGCAGTAAGCAGGCGCGTAGCCTCAACTACCGCGTCTCCAGCCTCTTCCCGCCAAGGGAGAATTGTCGGGGACAGGGAGTGATCAACAGTAGCGGTCCCGAAGAGAACGTCCTCCGGAAGATCAAGATACACCGGCCCGGGCCGTCCGCTACTGGCAATCTCATACGCCTGAACCACGGCACTCATGATTTCTGAGGTCCCTTCGACCTTCACCGTCCGCTTTGTCAGGCTCCGGAAGATCGGCAGGGCATCAAGTTCCTGGAAATAGCCGATCCCCTCACGGTGCAGGGGGCGTCTTCCTCCCATGACGATGACAGGCCAACCATTATCCCTGGCCACCAACAGCCCGGTCAGTGCATTGGTCACTGCCGGCCCGGCAGAGACAACCACAACCGATTCCAACCGTCCCGCAATGTAGTTGCCGGCAGCAGCCATGAGGACCGCGGCTTGCTGATGACGGGTTCCTATAGGTCTGATGCCCCGTGCTGCACATTCCGGGAAGATAGCGTCCACCGGCGTCCCGGTGATACCCAGGACGTGTTTCACAGAGCACCGCTGCAGAGCCTCGGCGACCAAGGAATGACCGCTTGTCTTCGCGGCGGACAAGCAACGACTTAGGTCGGCTCGCTCTTCTGTTGTGAGAGCCCGTAAGCGACTCCTGAGGTCCTTCAATTCGTTATCGGCCTTCGAGCTGCCGGGCATCACGTGTTATCTCCGAATCCTAGCCGAAGCAGACGGGCCGCTTCCTCGGAGGGAAGTTTCTGCAACTCCGCTGCAAGCGCCAGGACCTCACTCTCCTCCTGGAGTTGGGCCAGTTCCCCTGCAAGCAGGGCTACCGTCGGACTCTGAAATAAAATCATAGGTGGAATCTCCAATCCGAGGGCTTTCGTTAGCTTTACGACAATCTGCGTGGCGCGAAGGGAATCACCACCCAAGGCAAAAAAATTATCGTGCTTTCCAATCTGATCGAGCCCTAGAATTTCCCGCCAGAATCGTGCGACCATAACCTCCATTTCCGATTCAGGGGGAATATACTCGGGCTTCAGCAGGTGAGATAGCCTTTCTGCCAACCCTAAGCGCTGTACTTTCCCTGTAGGACCCTTGGGGATGCTGTCAACAAAGATAATTTGCTGGGGTACCTTATAAGGGGCCAGACGGTCTGCGGTATGCTGCCGCAGTTCTCTTTCGGTAAGACCCCTATTCTTGTCAGCCACGACAGCGGCCGCAACCGCTTCACCGAGGCTTCTGTGAGGCACGCTGAACGCCACGGCCTGCAACACTGCGGGATGTTCGAGGAGGGCTTCGTCTATTTCTCGGGGTGAAATCTTCTGTCCGCCGCGATTGATTATCTCTTTCAAACGACCTGCAAGAAAAAGGTATCCCTCGTCGTCGATATACCCAAGATCTCCGGTCCTGAACCATCCCCGGGAGAATGCCTTCCCGTTTGCCGCAGCATTTTTCTCATATCCTCTCATAATGTTTTCACCGCGCACTACGATCTCTCCCGTCTCTCCCCTTGGCAGGATATTGTCCCTGTCGTCCATAACGGCTACGTCCGGGCCGGCCTGAAGCCCTACGGATCCCGGTTTGCGCTTCAATGGCGGTATGGGATTGCTTGCCATCTGGTGAGCGGCTTCCGTCATGCCATAGGCCTCGATCACGGGAGCGTTGAAGGCATGTTCAAGTTTCTCCATGACCGTCGGCGGCAGTGATGACGAGGAGGAACGAATAAAGCGGAACTGACTTTGTCGAGAATCCAATAGCTTACTTTCCACCAATTCAAGGACCGTTTGATGGATCGTAGGCACAGCTGTGTACCATGTCGGTTGAAACCTTCCTATCCAGTCAGGGAGGTCTGGACCAGAAAATCCTGGCGTGCAGATAACGCTTCCTCCGGCGACAAGTGAAGAAAGGAGAGCAGCGATTAAGCCGTGTATGTGAAAGAGCGGCATGACGTTCAGACACCGGTCAGCATCACCGAGTTCCAAAGCCCTGCTTACATTACGGGCTGACGCAAAGATATTGCGATGGGTTAGCGGCACTATTTTCGGTCGTGATGTTGTCCCGGACGTATGAAGGATGAGCGCCGTGTCATAAGTGTCTGCAATGCCTGTTTTCACATTCGGCGACAGTATCCCCTTGATGTCAAGCTCAAAGAGTCCTGCCTCAGCATCTCTCAGGGGAACCAGTTCGATAATCGGGATGTCCCGTGAGGCGGCCACTGAACGGACAGCCGAATCCATTCCCTTTTGAACGATCACTGCCCGTGCGTCGATATCCGAAAGGTAGAAATTGAATTCTTTTTCCCGGTACCCGGGATTTAAGGGAGCACAGGTCGCGCACGCGATTACCGACAAGAAGGTGACGGCCATTTCAGGGCCATTGGGAAGGACCACCGCTATACGGTCATTTCTCCCCAATCCGTTAGCATTCAGCTGTGAAACAACTCGACCGACCTGATCGCACATCTGTCCGTAGGAGAGCGGATACCGATGGGGAGCCAGAATTGCATGAGATGAGAAATCTTTCTCTGCTGATTCTAAAAGGTCTCCGGCAGAATAGTGAGGG